>NZ_BAABCV010000006.1:0-293709 GCF_039539265.1 Mucilaginibacter panaciglaebae | reverse complement strand
TCTACCTGTTGCACAACCTGCAACTTAAAGGCAAGACTGTAATCGCGCTGACTGCGCCTGATAACTCGTTTTAAGTGTTTCTTCATAATAAGTCAACTTGGATGTCAACTTATTTCAGGACGGGACAAAGTGCATAAAAAAAGCGTTACAAATTGTAACGCTTTTTATGCTAAATGTATCCTGATTAAGCTATTTGCTTATCTAATTTACCTGCCAATACAGATTTTGGTACGGCGCCGATTTGTTTGTCAACAATCTCGCCATTTTTAAAATATAACAAGGCAGGGATGTTGCGGATACCATATTTTACAGAGATGCCGGGATTGTTATCAACGTTAACTTTACCTACAACTGCTGTATCTGCGTATTCTTTCGATATTTCTTCAACTACCGGACCAACCATGCGACAAGGGCCACACCATTCTGCCCAGAAGTCAACTAATACTGGTTTATCTGATTTTAGCACAAGCTCTTCAAAGTTTGCGTCTGTAATTTCTAAAGCCATGATTTTTTTAAATTTTATTGTTCAACAAATATGAGTATTCAAATTACTTGCCACAAGCACATACCTGACAAACTGACAAAGAAATTACTAACAATAGGGCATTTATACACTTTGATGATGAAGTGGCAGAGAATCTGAACTTGTTATCTCCAGGCGTAATAAGCGCTCTTATAATGTTCACATATCGCCATCTTCAATAATCCGCCCTAATAAATAAGGCAGAAGCGAAGAAGATAATGATCTTATCTAATTCTTCAGCGGTTCCAAACCTTCCGATAGGAATTTGTGAGGTCATGCCGCTACCCATTTGGCTTAATTGCTCTCACTTGAAGAAGATCAAATTATCACCCGAACAGTATATCCCGAAGTTCCCCACGTGCAGGATATACCTTCTCTGAATGCGGCTTAGCTATGACAGCCATATTAAAGTCGCTTGAAAGTTTGGGGTAATAATTTTATGAAAAATGATAGTATTTAGGTTGCCGATAAATATCTGGTAGCGGCACATAATTAACAACCATGTCATTCAAGCATAGCGAGAATCTTATATGCATTACGGCTCGTGTAGATTCCCCCCCGGCCGCGGGAAATGGCAAGTGTCAAAATATCAATTTAGTATAGGCGCCGCATTGGTCAAGTTAAAAATATCTGCCATCAGATCATCGCTTGGATTTACTTTAAATGCTTTTGAATGCATATCCACATTCATTCCATCAGTCCCTATTCTGAATCTTAGCGTACAATTGCGCATTGGATATTTCTGGCTATTAGTGTCTACGATCTCCTGAATACCAGCCATGAATTGATCATTCACGGCGTCCAGGTCAAGGTTTACGGTGATTGATTTTGTTAGTTTATCACGCATTTCCGTCAGCAAACACATGGTGCTGATACGCAAATCCCAGTTGTCTTTTTGGCGGAACTTTTCTTCTATATTTCCTTTAATGTGCAGGAAATAACCAGTCACTATCAGGTTTTTAAACTTGATATAATCCTCGCCAAATAACGCAAACTCATAAGATTCATTATAATCTTCCAACACAAAAGTGCCAAAAGGCTTACCGGTCTTGGTCATTTTATGCTGCGCGTTAGCAACCAGGCCGCCAATGGCTATCTCGCCCCGTTTGCGTAGTTGGGCAAAGGCAGTCATCACATCTTCTCCACCTTCGCCCGAGCGGGCTTTCTGCATGATCTTTAGTTCGCTTATTACGGTATTGCAGTAACGGTCTAACTCCAATTTATAATTATCCAGCGGGTGACCGGTCAGGTAAATACCTATAACCTCTTTCTCGTACTTTAATTTTTCAATTAGTGGCCATTCCTCTGCTTCAGGCATGGCAGGTTCTGGTATATACGATGCCACCGAGCCACCAAATAACGACGATTGGCTGCTGTTTTGTGTATTCTGATAATCATTAGCATATTTGATCAGCCGCTCAACGCCTGTCATCTGCACAGTTTCTGATTTAGCGAAGAATTGCGACCGGTTCAATCCGAAACAATCAAAAGCACCGCCGTAAACCAAATTTTCGTAAGCCTTACGGTTTACGTTACGCGTGTTTGATCTTTGTGCAAAATCATATACCGTTTTGTAAGGGCCGCGTTCAATCCGCTCTTCAATAATGCTCTCAACCGCTTTTTCGCCTACGCCTTTAACGCCCGTCAGGCCAAAACGTATCACCCCGCTTTTATTAGCGGTAAAGGCCATATAACTCTCGTTGATATCCGGACCTAAAACTTCAATACCCATACGGCGACATTCTTCCATGAAAAAGGTGATCTTTTCCATACTGTTCTGGTTATTTAAAACCGCTGCCATATACTCGGCCGGATAATGTGCCTTTAGATAAGCTGTTTGATAAGCTACAAAGGCATAACACGTAGAGTGCGATTTATTGAACGCATACTGAGCAAATGCTTTCCAATCGTTCCATATTTTGGTGAGCTTGTCTTTAGGGTGGCCTTTCGCCATGGCGCCGTCCATAAACTGAGCCTCCATTTTGTTTAGCACCTCAATTTGTTTTTTACCCATCGCCTTCCGCAAAACGTCGGCGTCGCCTTTACTAAAGCCAGCCAGTTTTTGCGATAGAAGCATCACCTGTTCCTGATATACAGTAATACCGTAGGTTTCGCCCAGGTATTCCTCCATATCCGGCAAGTCGAAGGTTATGGGTTCGCGGCCATGTTTACGGTTGATGAAGTTAGGGATGTACTCTATCGGCCCCGGACGATACAGGGCATTCATGGCAATCAAATCCTCAAATTTATCCGGTTTCAAATCGCGCAGATACATTTGCATACCATCACTTTCAAACTGAAATGTACCGTTGGTATCGCCGCGTTGGTAAAGTTCAAAAGTTTCCTGGTCGTCCAGCGGGATATAATCAATATCTATTTCAACCCCATGATTTTGTTTGATGAGCCGCAAAGCATCTTTTAAAATGGTCAGGGTTTTCAAGCCCAAAAAGTCCATCTTGATCACACCTGCGTCCTCAATTACTCGTCCATCATATTGGGTCACCAGCAGGTCTGAATCTTTAGCAGTAGCAACCGGGACAATGTCTGTCAAATCGTAAGGCGCAATGATGATACCTGCGGCGTGCACACCAGTATTACGTACTGAGCCTTCCAGTTTTTCGGCCTCACGAAGTACGATACCTTTTAAATCGTTTGATTTGTAGATTGCATCTAGCTCGGGCACCTGCTCAATAGCTTGCTTTAAGTTAATGCCAAGTGTTTCGGGTACCAATTTCTTTAAAGCAGCCACGTCAGACAGTGGCATATCCAACACGCGGCCCACATCCTGTATACTGGTACGGGCAGCCATCGAACCATATGTAATGATCTGCGCTACCTGGTTCTTGCCGTATTTATCAACTACATAATCAATAACCCGCTGACGGCCCGAATCGTCAAAGTCCGTATCAATATCGGGCATCGACTTACGGTCGGGGTTCAGGAACCTCTCGAACAGCAGATTATATTTTATAGGGTCGATATTGGTGATACCGATGCAATAAGCCACCACAGATCCTGCTGCCGAACCGCGACCAGGGCCAATGAACACCCCCATATCCCGACCGGCTTTTATGAAATCGGCTACTATAAGGAAGTACCCTGCAAAACCCATAGTGCGGATGGTGAATAACTCAAAGTTGATACGTTCTTCAATATCCGCAGTTAAATCGGTGTAACGCTGCCGTGCACCCTCAAACGTAAGATGCTTCAGGTACTCCCATTGGTTTAGCGTGTCCGCATCTGGAGTAAGGTCGCTATGGATTTTAAATTCTTCGGGAATAACGAAGTTCGGCAGTAAAATATCACGCTTTAATTTCAGGGTTTCTACCTTGTCGACAATTTCGTTGGTATTATCAAGCGACTCAGGCAGATCATGAAATAGCTGGCCCATCTCGGCCTGCGTTTTAAAGTAAAACTGATCATTCGGAAAACCAAAGCGATAGCCCTTTCCGCCTTCTTCATCGGTAGCTATCGGCGTGCTTTGCATGTCGCCGGTATTAACACATAATAAGATATCATGCGCATTTGAGTCCTGCTGATCCACATAATGCGAATCGTTAGAACAGATCACCTTTACATTATATTTTTTGGCGTATTGAAGCAATACATTGTTAATGATCTCCTGCTCCGGAATTTCATGACGTTGAAGTTCGATGTAGTAATCTTCTCCAAACAGGTCAAGCCACCATTTAAATTCGGCTTCGGCCTCTTCAGGGGTACCCTTTAATATTGTTTGCGGCACAGATGCTCCTATACAGCAGGTGGTAGCAATAAGTCCTTTGTGATGCTTTAATATCAGTTCTTTATCAATACGCGGCCATTTACTATAAAGGCCCTCCATATACCCGTAAGAGCACAGCTTTACCAGGTTTTTATAACCTTCCGGATTTTTAGCCAGGAACAGTTGATGCCGGCGTACATCTTTTTTCTCTTTAGTAAACTGCTTTCTGTGTCTGTCTTCAACCACATAAAACTCGCAACCTACAATAGGTTTAACATTGTGCTTACCCGCCTCGGCCACAAACTTAAACACGCCAAACATATTACCATGATCAGTAATAGCCAAAGCTTTCATCCCATCCGCGGCGGCCTTTTTATATAGCTTCGATATATCGGCAGCCCCGTCAAGTAATGAAAATTGCGTATGTACGTGTAAGTGCGAAAATTCGGGCATCGTCTATTCCTGTCTCTGTTTTGTATGAATACAAATTTATCAAAAAACAAGTTGGTATGTCAGGTTGTTGAAAAGTAGGCCAGCTCCTCCTGAATCCTCCCCGGCAGGGAGGATTTTTAAATAAACGCAAGGAACTTCCCCCTTCCGGGGGAAGATTTAAGGGAGCTAGCATACAATTTGTTTATAAATTACACATTGCCATTTAACCTTTGAAAAACTTATAAAATTGGGACGATTTGGACGTATAGCTTTAAAAACTATTCTTTGGATAATTGCAAGTGTCATCTTTCTGGTGTTGCTTGTAGTCATTTTAATACAGGTACCTGCCGTGCAAAATTTTGCAAAGGACAAGGCGGTCACTTTTTTACAAAATAAAATTCATACTAAAGTGGAGATAGGCCATATAAGCCTGGGCCTGCCTAAATTACTTGTACTAACCGATGTTTACTTTGAAGATCAAAAGAAAGACACCCTGATAGCCGGCGATAAGCTGAAAGTTGATATCAGCATGTTACAATTGCTGCACCATAAGGTTGAGATCAACGAGATCAATCTACAGGGCATCACCGCTAATGTCTACCGCAACAAAGACAGCGTTTTCAATTTCGATTATATTATTAAAGCCTTTGCCGGCGGGCAAAAAAAAGAGGTTAAGCCTGTAGACACTACCTCGACAATGAAATTTTCGATGAATAAGATCATTCTTGATCGTATTAACATTAAATATAAAGATCTGACTACCGGTAACGATGTCAAATTTATCCTGGATCATTTTGATACCCGTATCAAGGATTTTGATATGGATAAGATGAAATTCAACATCCCTAAAATCAACCTGTCCGGTGTAAACGCGCAGATCATTCAAACCCCTGTAGGATCTTCTATTGCACAGGCAGCTAAAATTGACACCACGACGGCTAAGCCTTTAGATATGGAACTAAGCTTGGGTACAATCGATGTGTCAAAGATCTATGTGGTTTATCGCAGCAGCGAAATGGATGCCAACGTAAACCTGAATAAGTTTTTGGTAGAGATGGACAAGATCGATCTTAAAAACCAAAAGGTAGGCATAAAGAGTATAGAACTAAGCGATACCAAAGCAGCTTTAAAACTGGCTAAACCAAAAACAGTTGCCAAAGCAGTGATAAAGATTGTTAAAAAACTGGATACCATCGCAGCTAATCCGCAGAACACCAGGGGTTGGTCGGCAACTTTAGGTAAAATTATTTTTGCTAATGATGATATACAATTTAATAATGAGGCGCAGGCTCCGGTAGTTAAGGGATTGGATTTCGGTCACATGCACATTCGTAATTTAAATGCTGATGCTGAAAATATCGCTTACAGCCCCGATGCGATTTCAGGCAATATCAACTCATTTACTTTTAATGATAAAAGTGGACTGACAATAAACAGATTTCATACTAAGTTTTTCTATGGGCCGAAAAATGCTTATCTAAACGACCTGCTGGTTGAAACGCCGAACTCAGTTATTCAAAAACAAGTACAGGTTAGCTACCCTTCGTTGGACGCCATTTCGAAAAACATTGGATCATTGCATATAAATGCTAATGTAGACGGCACGAGGATAAGCTTAAAAGACGTATTGCTATTGATGCCGACTATGGCTAGTATGGAACCTTTTAAACATTCGCCAAACTCTGTATTCAGGATTGATGGCAAGGTTGAGGGTCAGGTGAATAATCTGAATATTCCAGAACTGGAAATACGCGGTTTAAGCAACACACACATCAAGGCATCGGCCAGGTTAAAAGGGCTGCCTGACATGAATAAAGCTTACTTCGATGTAAATCTGGCCGATTTCAATACCAGCGCTGCCGACATAGCCAAGCTGGCTCCTGCGGGTAGCATCCCGTCAAATGTCAGCATTCCGGCTAGCATGAACCTTAAAGGCAACTTTAAAGGTAACATGTTCAACTTTAACACCAAACTTAACCTGCGCTCAACTTACGGTGCTATGGACCTGGTTGCGTCTTTAAAAAATGGCAACCATAAAAACCACGCTACTTATGCCGCGAATATTAAAGCCAACCACCTAAATGTGGGCGCACTTACCAAGCAACCTAAAATGGTGGGCATGGTAACCATGTCGGCTAATGTGAAAGGCGTCAGTTTGGACCCTAAAAAAGCTAATTTAAAGTTTAATGGCATTGTGGCCCAAGCTTATGTTAAAGGCTATAACTACAGGAATCTGGTATTAAAAGGCACCGCCACAAATGGCACCTATACTGTAGTGTCTACCATGAAAGACCCGAACATTAACTTCAAGCTGGATGCTAAGGCCAACATGAACAAAAAATACCCCTCGGTTAAAGCGAACCTGATGCTGGATAGCCTGAATTTACAAGCCCTGCACTTCAGCACTACGCCAATGCGCGTTCATATGAAATTAGTAGCCGACGTACCAACTGCCGACCCGGATTATTTGAATGCAGATATTAAGGTAAACGATCTGTTAATTGTTAACAAAGATCAACGCATCCGCATGGACTCAATCAGCCTGACATCAAGAGCTACAGCTGACAGTAGTGCGTTACGATTAAAAACGCCTTTCCTGAACGCCCGCATGAGCGGTAAATATAAACTCACCCAGGTTGGCGATGCCATGCAGGATATGATCAACAAATATTTTGATACCAGCCTGGGCTCCGCTAAGCCAAAAACCAAACCGACATATTCACCGCAGCAATTTACGTTTGCGCTGCGTGTGGTAAAAACACCGCTGGTTAATCAGTTTATGCCAACGCTTAAACAGTTGGACCCAATCAATATTACCGGTCGTTTTAACAGTACTACCGGCGAGTTCATCGTGAATGGCTCAATGCTTAGAATTGTTTATGGCACCAATGTCATCAGCAATGGTAAGCTGAATATTAACACCAATAACAATGCCCTTAACTATAGCCTGACCCTCGACGAAGTGAAAATGTCATCTTCATTAGACCTGCTTTTCCCAAGCATTACGGGCAGTGCGCAAAATAATAAATTGAACATCAGCCTACAGGTGCGCGACGCTACACGTAAGGAGCGTTACCGTCTTGCCGGAGTATTTAGCGCTTTACCGAACGAATATCAGTTTAGCTTCCTGCAAAATGGGGTGATGTTCAATTATATCCCCTGGACAGTCAATGCTGATAACTCGCTTCAATTTGGCAGCAAAGGTATTTTGGCGCACAATTTCAGCCTCACCAACAGTAACCAGATACTGAGTGTCAACAGCACATCAAACGAATACAACTCGCCAATAAAAGTCAGCTTCCGCGATTTCCATATTGAGACATTAACCCGTATGGCGCAACAGGACTCTTTACAAGTTGGTGGTGTTATTAACGGCGACGCCAACATCAGCGATTTCCAGAAATCAATGAAGTTTACTACAGCCCTAAACATTAATGATTTTAGCTTTAAAGGCGACACCGTAGGTAACATCGCTCTAAACGTAAACAACCAAACCGCAGATGCTTATACTGCCAAAATGAGTATAACCGGCAAAGGTAACCAGGTTGATTTGCAAGGAGTTTATTATACCAGTCCTGCAAGTAAATTTAGCCTCGACCTAAATATCGTGAAGTTAAACGTGAAAAGTATTGAAGGCTTTAGCTTCGGTGCGATCCGTAATGCAAGCGGTACCATTACCGGTGATCTGCGGATAACGGGGACGACGGCTGCTCCGGTAGTTCGGGGCGACGTCAACTTTAACAAAGTGGGCTTTAATGTAAGTATGCTTAATTCTTACTTTACAATGCCTAAAGAGACCATTACATTTAACGAGGACGGCATACTATTCAGGGACTTTACTTTAGTTGATTCCACCGGTAATAAGGCTGTTGTTACCGGTACTCTGTACACCAAAACCTTTACCGATTTTAAATTTGGCCTTGACATTAATGCCAGCAACTTCAGGGTAGTTAACTCGACCGCTGCAGATAATAAACTGTTTTATGGTAAACTTTACATCGATACCAAAATGCAGATACGGGGCACACAAAACGAGCCGAGGGTGGATGTTAATTTAACCGTTAACGACAAAACCGATATGACCTTTGTGCTTCCTCAAACCGACCCCGGCATTGAGGACAGAAAAGGTGTGGTTGAGGTGATCAATGAAAATGCGCCTAAGCTCGATTCAATCATGATGGCGCGAAAGCTTGACTCACTTAAACAAAGCAGTTTAAATGGCATGGATATTAACGCCACTATAACTATAAATAAGGCCGCCAAGTTCGCTGTTGTAATAGATGAACGAAATGGCGACGTAGTGCACTTGCAGGGCGAGGGCAGATTAAACGGCGGCATTGATCCAAGCGGTAAAATTAGCTTAACGGGCACCTATACTGTTGAAGATGGTTCATACAATCTGGCTTATGCTACTGTAAAACGTACATTCAATTTCAAAAAAGGCAGCTACATTACCTGGACCGGCGACCCAACCATGGCCGACATAAACCTTACCGCAATTTATGTGGCTAACGTACCTCCTATTGATCTGGTAAATCAGCAGAATGATGGCAGTACCAGTTCAACTATGCTTAAGCAAAAGCTGCCGTTCAATGTATTGCTGAACTTGAAAAATCAATTGCTCAAGCCCGACATCAGCTTTGATATTGTGTTACCAGAGGATAATTACACAGTATCGCCTGATGTTATCTCAACAGTAAATACAAGGCTGTCACAGATACGCCAGGACCCTAACGAAATGAACAAACAGGTATTGGGCGTCCTGGTGCTGGGTCATTTTATTGGCGATAACCCGCTGCAAAGTCAGGGTGGCGGCACAAGTGTTAATGGCGCCATTCGAAATAGCGTAAGCGAGCTGTTGTCAGATCAGCTGAATAAACTAGCAGGTAACCTAATCGGCGGCGTACAATTAAGTTTCGACTTAACATCTGGCGCCGACTACTCGACCGGTGTTCAACAAAACCGTACTGATCTGAACGTTGGATTATCTAAGAAATTCTTGAATGACAGGCTAACCGTTACCATTGGCAACAACTTTAACCTGGAAGGTCAAAATCAACCCGGACAAAAAACTACCGACATAGCCGGCAACTTATCTGTTAACTATAAATTGACACAGGATGGCCGTTATATGATACGGGCATACCGTAAAGATGAATTTATTGTGGTTGAAGGCCAGGTGATTGAAACCGGTATAGGTTTTTCATTGACCTATGAGTATAATCGCTTTAAAGAGTTATTCCGTAAAAAATCACCTCGCGATAAACAGATGATTAAAGAATACAGGAAAAAGAAAAGGGAGGAAAGGAAAGAAAAGAAAGCTGCTGATAAACAGCATGATGAAAATGTAGCGCCTGTAACACAGCCGGCTGACAAACCTGCCGAACAAAAAGAAACCTCAAGCTAACCATGACAAAATTTAAATATATACTTATTGTTTTTTTTGCTGTTTTAATGAGCTCTTGCAGTACTACAAAATACCTGCAGCCAGGGCAGAAGCTTTATACCGGCGGTGAAGTAAAGATCACCGATAAACAAAATTCAAAAAAGAGTGACATAGGCCCAATAAAAACAGACCTAACCTCATTATTACGCCCTGCCCCAAACAGCACTATTCTGGGTTTACGTTACAAGCTGTGGATATACTTTAAAACCCGCACCAACAAAGTAAGAGGCCTCAAACATTATTTAAATACGCACTTTGGCGAGCCGCCGGTATTGGCAGGTTCGGTTGATCTGGTAAAAAATAGCAGCATATTACAAAACAGGTTGCAAAACAAAGGTTACTTTTTGGCCCAGGTAAGCGGCGACACCGTTAGCAAAAAAGGATCAAAAGTGGCAAAGGCGGTTTATACGGTACAAACTGGTCCGTCTTATCATTATCGTCAAATTACTTTCCCCACCGGTAATGATGACCTGGATACAGCGGTTGCAGGTACAGCTGGCAAAAGCTTGTTAAAGGTGGGCGACCGTTTTGATCTGGACGTGATTAAAAATGAACGCATCCGCATAGACGCCAGATTGAAAGAAGAAGGATTCTTTTATTTTTCGCCCGAGAATCTGATCATGCGATATGACAGCACCAAAGCTAACCACACGGTAGATATGTTCGTCCATATTAAAGAAACCACACCCGACCAGGCCCGCTGGATCTACAGCATTCGTAATATTTATGTATACCCTAAATATTCGTTGAGAGATACTTCGTTAAAATTGGATTCGGCGCAACGCTATGCCTGGTATAACGTCATCGACCCTAAGAAAACCGTGCGTCCGTTCATCTTTAAAAACACCATATTACTGCATCCTAATGATATTTATAACCGCACTGCGCATAACAATAGTCTGAATCGTTTTATTGAGTTGGGGCCGTTTAGTTTTGTAAAAAACCGGTTCGAGGACGTGACACCCGACTCGCCCAAACTAGATATTTATTACTTCCTGACCCAAGCCAAACGGAAGTCGCTCACCGCCGAGATCATCGCCCGTCAAACATCAGCCAATTACGACGGTACACAGTTTAATCTGACATTCCGTAACAGAAATGCTTTCAAGGGCGGCGAGTTATTCTCAGTAAATTTCTTTACCAGTACCGACAAACAATTTGGCAGTTATAACAATGGTTTTAATGTATTCCAATTCGGTGTCGAGCCGTCTCTTACCTGGCCGCGTATAGTTGGCCCGGTGGATATCAAAACCAATGATGCTTATATTCCGAAAACTATCCTGACTACCGGCTATACACTTATAGACCGAACTAAACTATATAAGTTAAACTCATTTAATGCAGCATTCGGCTATCAATGGAAACCCAATTTACATAAGCAGCATGCGCTTAACCTGATTGAGCTTTCGTATGTCGACGCAGCCAATGTGAGTCAGCTGTATCAGGATAGTATCCGCAAAACGCGCAACCCTACGCTGACACACGTCATTAATAACCAGCTTACTTTTGGGCCAAGCTATTCATTTACATTTGATAACTCGACCGAAGTGTTCAGGAAAAACAGTATTTACTACAAGGGTAAAGTAAGTTTGTCAGGCAATTTACTTGGTATTGTACTCGGAGCAGATACGCTTGCAGGTAAAGCAAAAAAAATATTCGGCACCCCTTTTAACCAATACATCAAGGTAGAAAACGACTTGCGATATTTCCACAAAATATCGCAGAGTACTAAATTGGCTACCCGCTTTTTGGTTGATGTTGGTTTACCTTATGGCAACTCGACTATCTTGCCATACAGCCAGCAATTTTTTATTGGCGGACCAAACAGTTTACGCGGTTTTCAGGCCAGGTCAATTGGTCCGGGCTCTTACTACCCGGCTGCTTCTGTTACCAATGGCACCCAATTCTTGCCTGATGAATCGGGCGATATTAAGCTGGAAGCCAATGTCGAATTGCGTCAAAAACTATTCAGTATTGTAGAAGGTGCTTTATTTACCGATGCCGGTAACATCTGGTTGATGAGAAGTCATTATGGCCTTCCGGGTGCGGCATTTAGTAAACACTTCCTGAACGAGATAGCGGTTGATGCAGGCTTTGGCTTGCGCTTTAACCTTTCTGTATTAATATTACGGACAGACTTTGGTTTCCCGCTCATTAAACCGGTATCGTCCAATACAGGCGTTATCGACGGCGTAGATTATACCGGCTCGGGTTGGCACGGCTCAAAAATGGTGTTTAACCTGGCCATCGGCTATCCATTCTGATTTTAATGAATGATTGTTGAATGAGTGATTAGTGAACATTATCTGGCCGTAACACCTGTTTTGAATTCGCTTTTGAGCAGATTAATCGCACAGCCAGCTTTTCTTTGGCATTTATATTCATAAAGTTTAAGCCTTGATCATATTAGATTTAAACTCGCGTTGATATAACTTAATCACCGCTATAAAATGCAGAATCATCCAGGTTAATAGGCCGACCGAAATTAAACCACCCATAACAAACCAAACGTCAAACGGCTTTGGGCGATGCATCAGATCAAATGTCTCTTGAGGGATTTTTAATATCCACTCAATAATTCGCTTTGTCCAATTTATTATGCAACCTATAGCCCATATAAATACGGTTACCCTAAAGGTAATATGTGTAGATATTTCATCTTTTAATGAAGCTTTTTTATAGCCACGCTGAATGTAGGCAACAACCTTTCGAAATAAATAAAGTAAAACGGGTATAATAAAGAAGAATACATTAATTATAATAAGATATATGACCGGGAACCTGAGAATTAACAAAGCCGATGAAATAATTATTAAACCGGTAAACAATATAAACTTTGCACTCAGCCAGGCCCTCATCTGCCCTGTATATTGTTTTACAATATCCCGATTGGCGGCACGCCTGCAGTTTTGTTCCAGTTCATACAAGCCATTGTCGCTACCGAAGTCATTCGTTATGATCCTGGCTATCGCGCTTTCAAAAAACTGTGGCCGCGGCATATCTTCCAAAGCCAGTAAAATATGGTCGTAAACTTCTTCAAAGGTTTCGCGATATTGCATAATCTGGTACAGGTAATCATGCAACCATTGCTTTTCTTCAGGTGTGGGTGTCATTAGTTATAATGTGTAAGATTTAGGTTGCGTATTGAAAATTCTTCTTGTTGGCAAATAGCTTATAAACGGCAATACTATGTGCTGTCATTACTAAAAATAAGATAGTCAATACCATATTAGGAATATCGCGAAACAAATAAATCGAATATATTTTGTGCAATAAGAGATTTGGAAACTGTAAAAAATAGGCCCTGTAAAACCTAACATGGTTTGCCTGAAAGGTATTATGCATGTCCATAGCTTCTGCTTTAAATATCGCTTTCTAAAAAGATACAAGAGTAAAGCAATACCAAATACCGTCATCGGCATTTTATCAATGATTGAACGTGCGCTTTGCTGATTCAGCCATCCTGCACAAATCGAATAATAAAACAGATAAGTGCAGGCCGCTAAAGGCAATGTGAGTATTGAGGTTAGCAACTTAAGTAAGTTGTCAAAATACTCTATAATAAACTCCCGGATACCAAACCAAATGCGTTGTTTTTCTAATGATTTTAATCCTTTTGGGCCACCCAACTCATTTTCTATGATATGATGAATTGAATTTCTAAAATCAGAACCATTAGGTAAAGCCTCAAGCGACGAAAGAATATGATCGTAAGCCTCGTCATAAGTGTCTTTATATTTTACAAAACGACGCAATATCTGCCCGATCAATTCTTCTTGACTTGTTGTTGGTTTCATTTCACAGCCGGTTTAAGGTTTAGCAGATTTTGCAATTGCTCTATAAAAGCCTGCGCCTCGTTTAGCTTGTTGCTTACCTGTTTACCACCCGCATCAGTAAGGCGATAGTACTTTCGTACGCGGTTGTCAACCACTTGAGTAAATGTCTCCAAAAAACCATCGGCTTCCAGCTTATGCAGGGCGGGATATAGCGCGCCCTCAGTCAGTAACACATCTCCGCCCGATACCTCTTTTACTTTTTGAGTTATCTCATAACCATACATCTCGGTATTGTCCTCTAACAATTTTAAGATAATGGTTTGTAATGAGCCTTTTAAAAACGGGTTTGCATTCATAGAATCAAATATATAATTATTTATATACATAAGAAAATTATGTATATAATTTAAAAAGCTTAAGGTTTCCAGCTACCGAACTATACCACATACAAAAAAACCGCTCTAATGGAGCGGCTTAATATTTTATATTCTGAAACTAAATACGATATCTTATATATCTATCTTGGCGTACTTGGCGTTTTTCTCGATAAACGCTCTGCGTGGGGCAACTTCATCGCCCATTAGCATGGAGAAGGTATGATCGCACTCGGCAGCGTTTTCTATTGTAGCTTGTTTTAGGGTACGGGTAGCAGGGTTCATCGTGGTTTCCCATAATTGCTCGGCGTTCATCTCACCTAAACCTTTGTAGCGCTGTACATGCACGCTATCTTCTTTACCGGCTCCTTTTAAACGTTGGATAGCAGCATCGCGCTGGTCATCGTTCCAGCAGTATTCAAACTCTTTACCCTTCTTAACCTGGTAAAGTGGTGGCGATGCAATATAAACGTAACCTGCTTCAACCAGCTCTTTCATATAACGGAAAAAGAAAGTCAGGATCAACGTAGTAATGTGCGAACCATCCACGTCAGCATCCGTCATGATCACAACTTTGTGGTACCGAAGCTTGCTGGTATTTAATGCTTTATCATCTTCAGGAGTACCGCGGCTTACGCCGAGACCGGTAAAAATATTCTTAATCTCCTCATTCTCATAGATCTTATGCTCCATAGCTTTCTCTACGTTAAGGATCTTACCTCTTAACGGCAGAATAGCCTGAAACTCGCGGTTACGCCCTTGTTTGGCGGTACCACCCGCCGAGTCACCTTCGACAAGGTATAATTCGCATAATGCAGGGTCGCTGTTGGCGCAATCCGCAAGCTTACCCGGCAAACCTGAACCGCTCATTACACTTTTGCGCTGTACCAGCTCGCGGGCTTTACGTGCAGCAGCACGGGCTGTTGCCGCCAATACCACTTTATTAACAATCATGCGGGCCTCTTTAGGATGCTCTTCCAGGTAGTTACCTAAAATTTCGCCTACAGCCATATCAACCGCACCCATTACCTCGTTATTACCAAGCTTACCTTTGGTCTGGCCTTCAAACTGCGGCTCCTGTACTTTAACAGAAACAACAGCAGTTAAGCCTTCGCGGAAATCGTCACCGGTAATTTCAACTTTTAAGTTTTTTAATAAGCCTTCTTTATCCGCATAGCTCTTCAGTGTACGGGTCAAACCTCTGCGAAAACCAGCTACGTGCGTGCCACCCTCGATAGTGTTGATGTTATTTACGTAGGAGAAAACGTTCTCTGAGTAGGTGTCGTTGTATTGTAAAGCCAGCTCAACCGGTATACCTTGTTTAATACCGTCGACATAAATTGGCTCGGGGATGATAGCTGTACGGGTGCCATCCAGAAATTTAACAAACTCGCTCAAACCACCTTCAGAATAAAATTCTTCTGATAAGAATGACCCGTCTTCATTGGGTTCGCGCTCGTCTGTTAGAGTAAGGCGGATACCTTTATTCAAGTAAGCCAGCTCGCGTAAACGGGCGGCTAAGGTGTCAAATTTATATTCGGTAGTCAGCTGGAATATCTCCGGGTCAGGCTGAAAAGTCTGTGTAGTACCGGTACGCTCTGATTTGCCAATTTCTTTAACCTCAAATAGCGGTTTACCTTGTGCATATTCTTGTGTAAAGATCTTACCTTCGCGCTCAACAACCGTTTTCATGTGGGTTGATAGTGCGTTAACGCAACTTACCCCTACACCGTGCAAACCACCAGATACCTTGTAAGTGTCTTTGTCGAATTTACCACCGGCGTGCAAAACGGTCATTACAATTTGTAGCGCCGATACCTTTTCTTTAGTAGTAATACCTGTCGGGATACCACGGCCGTTGTCTACAACGGTAATTGAGTTGCCTTTATGGATGGTAACATTTATAGTGTCGCAATAACCAGCCAGGGCCTCATCGATAGAGTTATCGACAACCTCATACACCAGGTGATGCAGACCCTTTACGCCTGTATCGCCAATGTACATGGACGGGCGTTTACGTACCGCCTCTAATCCCTCTAAAACCTGTATATTATCTGCAGAGTAATTCGATTTATCTATATTTTCTTCGCTCATATCTTGGTTAAAACAACAATGTTCTCCCATACGGAGTTTAACAAACAAAAATACGCATTTTGCCGCACATAACTATCATTGTTGATAAAATGCCCCCTTGTTAAATACTTCGCCGGTTGCTTTAAAATCCTGCCCAAATATTAAGTTTTTGTCGATGCTGATCCGCAGGTTTAAATGGATTAGGATACTTAATCTGAAAGATTATATTTGTGAAAATTTTATCAAGAATAAAAACGCCGTAAGGCGTCGACAGATTATCAAAACAAACACAATTAAATGAAAACCCCAGGTTCTATCGTTACAAAGATCACTTTAGGTTTAGCAATTGCTGCAGGCGTTGTTGCCTGCAATAACAACAAACCGGCCGCTGCGCTTGCTACTGCAAACAGCATTACTACCTCAGACAAAGGCACTACGGTATATATAAACTCTGACACCTTGCTGGCTCAATACAACTATGCCAAAGACATGCAGGATCGCCTAAGCATCAAGGGCAAAGCCGCACAATCTGAAGTAGCTTCAAAAGGCCAGGCTTTACAACGTGAAATTGCCGACTACCAAAAAGTTGCTGCAACATTGCCTGCTGATAAACGCCAGGAAACGGAACAACGTTTACAGCGCGAGCAACAAGAATACCAACAATTTCAACAAAATGCCGGTGTTGAATTCCAAAAATTTCAAAGCGACGAGACTAACAAATTATACCAAAAAACTGCCGATTTTGCCAAAGCTTATGCTAAAGAACATGGCTACAAACTGGTGTTAACTTATTCGAAAACTGCTCCGGGCGTCTTGTATGTTGACCCAAGCCTTGATGTTACTGCCGACGTGGTAAAGCAATTGAACGACGCTTACACTAAAGACAAAAAATAAATTGGTCTGAAGGTTTGCAGATATGCAAATGTGCAGATATTTTTAATTTAGATATAAAACCTCAGCCTTGTGTTGGGGTTTTTCTTTTAATATGACTTGTTGAAAGAAATGAATATTCACGAAAAATTTATGCGGTTGGCTATTGACCTCTCTGAAAACAGTGTAATACAAGGGCAAGGCGGCCCCTTTGGTGCTGTTATAGTAAAAGACGGTGAAGTGATAGCCGGCAGTGCCAACATGGTAGTGCCTAATAATGACCCCACGGCACATGCAGAGGTATCTGCCATACGCCTGGCTTGTCAGAAACTAAATACTTTTAATCTGACCGGCTGCGAGATTTATACCAGTTGCGAACCCTGCCCCATGTGCCTGGGTGCCATCTATTGGGCGCGCATTGATAAAATATACTATGCTAATACAAAAGCCGACGCCGCCAACATCGGCTTTGACGATAAGTTTATTTATGATGAGCTTGATTTACATATGGAAGAGCGTAAGCTGCCCGTTGTGCAGCTAATGCGCAATGAAGCACTAAATGCGTTCAGGCTCTGGGTACAGAATGAGAAGAAGACGGAGTATTAGTCATCCCCCTGAAATCCCCCCGGTAGGGAGACTTTGTACTCTATCTTTCAAAAGTCCTACCTATCGGCTTTGGGTGGAAGCTTACTCGCTATCCTCCTTCTCAAAATAGTCGCCTTTCAAATCGTCAATCTCACGACGGTCACGCTTGGTTGGGCGGCCGGTACCACGGTCGCGTTTAAGTATTGGAGCATGAAACATGGATTTGAAGCCGGGCGTCTGCTCTACCGGTGTAATATCTTCATAAAAAGCTACAGCGGTTTTAGCGTCAGTGCGGCTTTCCAGCAGTCCGGTTACCCGTATAGTTTTTTTATCCGGCCCCTTAGACACCTGGTATACTTCGCCTAACTTAACCTCATGAGAAGGTTTGATATTATTGCCGTCCAGTTTTACGCGACCAGCCTTACAAGCGTCCGCAGCCAATGTACGGGTCTTGAACAGGCGTATTGACCACAGGTATTTATCAATTCTTAGTTTCTCTTTTTCAGCCATAATTGCAGACTTCAAATTTAAGAAACTTGCTTTAAGGTTATAACTTGATTCACTTAAAACCAATATTTGATCTTGCTTGTACAGATTTGTTTCTGCCGTCAGATCAACAATTTCTAAACATTTCTCCTTAAAATTCCTTTAATTTGTCGAAAGTTTAAATACCGATGCAAGATCTTAAAAAATTAATTGAAGCTGCCTGGGAAGACAGAAACCTATTACAATTCAAAGACTATATTGATGCCATTGAAACCATTATTCAACGACTGGACAAGGGCGAAATTCGCGTTGCCGAACCAATTGGCCACCGTTGGCATAATAATGAGTGGATAAAGAAAGCAGTAATACTATATTTTCCAACTCGTGCCATGGAAGAGATTAAAGCCGGCCCATTTATGTTTCATGATAAAATGAAACTAAAAACCGACTATAAAAAAACAGGTGTGCGTGTAGTGCCTGGAGCAAGCGCCCGTTATGGTGCTTACCTGGCAAAAGGCGTAATTATGATGCCTAGTTATGTAAATATTGGCGCTTATGTTGACGAAGGCACTATGGTTGATACCTGGGCCACCGTAGGTTCATGTGCGCAGATTGGTAAAAACGTACACCTGAGCGGTGGTGTTGGTATCGGGGGGGTGTTAGAGCCGGTTCAGGCGGCGCCGGTTATTATTGAAGATAACTGCTTCCTGGGTTCAAGAGCCATCGTGGTTGAGGGCATACACGTTGAAAGTGAAGTTGTATTGGGTGCTAACGTAGTGTTAACTGCATCAACCAAAATTATTGACGTTACCGGTAGCACCCCGGTTGAGTATAAAGGCCGCGTACCTGCCCGCTCGGTAGTTATTCCGGGGTCATACACGAAGAAATTCCCTGCCGGTGATTACCAGGTGCCTTGCGCCCTGATCATTGGCCAGCGCAAAGAATCGACAGATAAAAAGACCTCGCTGAATGATGCCTTGCGGGACAATAACGTCGCCGTTTAGAAATTAGTGATTGGAGATCAGAGATTAGTCGAAATTTTCATCAAAACTAATCTCTGATTTTTCCGGTTAATAACTAATCTCTGGTCACTAATCTCTAAAGCCTATGAAGATTCTGATAAGATTGCCTAACTGGCTTGGTGATGTAGTTATGAGTACAGCTTTCATCGGCGCCGTGAAGCAGTTTTACCCCACTGCGCAGGTTGATGTTATCATTAAAAAAGAGTTGAGCTCAATTGCTTCCCTGATACCGGGCTTAAACAACATCTACTCCTTTTCAAAAGACGAATACAAGGGGCTCGGTGGTGTTTATCGTTTTGGGAAAACGTTACGTGCGCAGAATTATGATATGTTTTTCACCCTGCCCGACTCGCTTTCGGCAGCTGTAATGGGCAAAGCAACAGGTGCTAAACAACGCATAGGATACAGCAAAGAAGGCGGTTTCTTTCTGCTTACCAGAACCTGCAAGCGCCCGGCAAACGTGCACAGGGTTGATGAATACCTGTCAATTTTAGAACAACTAAATGAGATGCCGGTTACAGGCCGCAAGGTGGCGTTGAATGCTACCGAAATAAAAGCCAACAACCTGGTACTGGTTAATTTCAACTCAGAAGCCGAATCACGGCGAATGCCGTTGGATAAAGCTCGCGAGTTGTTGAATTTGCTAACGCATATCTTCCCCGAACATAAGTTTGGCATTATTGGCGGGCCAAAGGATATCATTTATGTCGAAGAGCTACTGCAAAATACGCATAGCCCTAATCGCATTGAAAATTACACCGGCAAAACCACATTGTATACACTTGCCAACTTAATTGCCAGTGCCAGGGTTTTATTAAGTACCGACTCGGGGCCTGCGCATCTTGGTAATGCCTTAGGCATACCTGTTATAGCCCTATTTGGTGCAGGTAATGAACAGAATACAGCACCTTATAATAAATCGCATTTAACGGTGCTGCGCTCGGGCCGGTTAGAATGCGAGCCTTGTGTACGTAACGAATGCAAACTATACGGCATACCCAAGTGTATGCAATTACTAGACGACGCACGAATTGTTAATGCCTTAAGCCTATATTTAAAACATGTTTAAAGAAGAAATAGCCAAAGCTTTAAAAATTATACAGGATGGCGGTATCATATTGTACCCTACCGATACTATTTGGGGTGTAGGCTGCGATGCCACCAATACCGAAGCTGTACAAAAGATCTATAAACTAAAACAACGCGCAGAAAGTAAAAGTATGATCATTTTGCTGGATACCGATGCCAAGTTGCCGAGCTACATCAAAGAAGTGCCCGAGCTGGCCTATAATCTAATTGAGTATGCCGAAAACCCGTTGACATTAGTAATGCCGGGTGCCCGGAACATCTCGCCCGCATTGATCGCTGCCGACGGTAGTGTAGGTATCCGTGTAGTAAAACATCCGTTTTGCGAGGGATTGATACAGCGTTTACGCAAGCCGTTAGTGTCTACCTCGGCCAATATCAGCGGTAAGCCTTCACCGCAATACTTTTCTCAGATTGACCAGGAGATCATCGACGGCGTTGATTATGTGGTAGATATCGATCAGCACAGCATGGAAATCAAAACGCCATCGACCATTATGCGCCTGGAGGCTGACGGGAAGTTTGAGTTTTTGAGGAGATAGCAAGTGATCCACGCGAGAATGTATATCATTTTGGATCAGTTGGATCACCTTCGGCTGTTAACTAATTAAAAATCAATAACTTAACTTTAACAACGTTGCAAAGTGGATCACTTTGGATCACTTTTTATGACTTATAAGTATTTTTTTGGATCACCTGTTTTTTTGGATTGACGGTCTGTTTAGTCTCACTAAAACTCCGATAACAGCTAATCTCTGATCTTAATCTCTAATCTCTAACCCAAAATCCGTAATTTTGGCACATCTCCTGCGGGAAGCACGTACATGAAAAAGCACCTTCAACATCCGGTTTTTAAAACGCTGTCGGCCGTTGCCGGCGAGAAGAACCTGGCGGTTTATGCCATAGGCGGCTTTGTGCGCGATATTTTCCTGGAACGGCCGTCGAAAGATATCGATATTGTTATTATTGGCAATGGCATTGCATTTGCCGAGGCTGTTGCCCAGAAGCTGAAGGTAAAACTTGCTGTTTATAAAAACTTTGGCACAGCCTCTTTAAGATACCATGATCTGGAAATAGAGTTTGTTGGTGCCCGTAAGGAATCGTATCGGTCAAACTCCCGCAAACCTATCGTAGAAAACGGCACGCTGGAAGATGATCAGAAACGCCGCGACTTTACCATCAATGCGCTGGCGATCTCCCTGCACCCCGATACTTATGGTGAGCTGATCGATCCATTCAATGGCATCAGGGACCTGGAGCAAAAACTGATCAGAACACCGCTCAACCCCATCGAAACTTTTTCTGATGATCCGCTGCGGATGATGCGGGCTATAAGGTTTGCCTCGCAGCTGAACTTTAAGATCGATGAGCTCGCTATCGAGGCCATTAAGAACAACGTCGACCGCATCAGTATCGTTTCGCAGGAGCGTACCACCGATGAGTTGAATAAGATCATCTTATCTAAAAAGCCATCCATCGGTTTTAATTATTTATTTGATACGGGCCTGCTGCATAAAATCTTCCCGCAGATGACAGCGTTATATGGCGTGGACTATATTGACGGGCGCGGACACAAAGACAACTTTTACCATACCCTGCAGGTACTGGATAATATTTGCGAAACTACCGATGACCTCTGGCTGCGCTGGTCCGCTATTTTACATGACATTGCCAAACCTGCCACCAAACGCTTTGAACCTGGCCACGGCTGGACTTTCCATGGTCACGAGGACAAAGGCGCTCGCATGGTGCCCAAGATATTTGCGCAGTTAAAGTTACCGCTCAATGAAAAAATGAAGCAGGTGCAGAAACTGGTAATGCTGCATTTAAGGCCTATTGTACTGTCACAATCTATCGTTACCGACTCGGCAGTACGTCGCCTGCTTTTTGAGGCGGGCGATGACATTGAAGGGTTGATGTTGTTGTGTAAAGCAGACGTTACCACCAAAAACGAGTACAAGGTTAAGAAGTATCGCAACAATTTTGAGCTGGTTCAGCAAAAATTAAAAGACGTTGAGGAACGCGATCAAATCCGCAATTGGCAGCCGCCTGTTACCGGTACTGATATTATGGAATTATTTGGCATTAAAGAGGGACGAGAGGTGGGAATCATTAAAAACAAAATACGCGAAGCTATACTTGAGGGCGACATCCAGAATGCGCGCGAAGAAGCGATTGCCTACACAATTAAGGTTGGCGAAGAAATTGGCTTAAAAGTTGTGGCAAACTCAAACACAAATTAAAATATTACTTTTACCTAAAAATCTACTACACTACACAATGGCACTATACAGGTTTAGAGTTACTTTTGAAGATTACGACGATGTGAGCCGTGAAATCGACATTAAATCGACTCAGACATTTGAAGACCTTCACCGCGCGATACACCAGTCAACGGGCTATAACCCCGAATATCCTTCATCATTTTACGTTAGTAATGATCAATGGATAAAAGGCGAAGAAGTAACTTATTTGCCAAACCAAAGACGAATTGACCGCGGCATTGCCCTTATGGACAAAGTAAAGTTAAGCAGTCGTATCGACGATCCGCATCAAAAATTCTATTATACCTTTAACTTCGACCGCCCGTTTGATTTTCATATTGAACTAATGAAAATTATCCTGGACGAGACACCGGGTGTAACTTATCCTGCTATCATCAAATCAACAGGTGATGCACCGAGACAATTTGTTACCGTGGCCGATGCTGCTACCGCAGCTACTGTAGAAGATAGCGGCGATTTTGACTTCCTGAATGAAATGGGCATGAACCATGATGATACCGAGGATTTTTCTGAAGTTGATGAGACGGGCGAAGCTGTTTCAGACAGCCATGACGATGAGGAGGAAGAGGAAGACGAATTCGGCAGCGAGTTTTCTGACGACGAAAACTACGAGGACGAAAGATCGTCTTCGCATGACGATTATTAATATACTTTACTAAGTCATGCCGAACTCGTTTCGGCATTCCATCATAAAAGAAACGAGCTTATGCTTAGCGTGTGGGATGCTGAAACAAGTTCAGCATGACGTTCATTTTTTTGGATATTAATGTTAACCATCATCTAAGCCAGTGAACCATCAATCTCCAAAAACACTCATCGTCATAGCCGGACCTACAGCGTCGGGTAAAACGGCGGCGGCTATAAGCTTAGCTCAGCATTATAAAACGGTTATTCTATCGGCCGATTCAAGGCAGTTTTACCGGGAAATGTCTATCGGCACAGCCAAACCCAGCTGGATCGAACTGGCAGCAGCTAAGCACTATTTTATCGACTCGCACTCTATAACGGACAACTTTTCGGTAGGCGATTTTGAAAAGCAGGCTTTAGCTTTATTAGACGAGCAATTTAAGGTTCATGATGTAATTATAACAGTAGGAGGATCTGGATTATATATCAAGGCTTTGGTCGACGGTTTTGATGATATTCCGCAAGCAAACCCTGAAATCAGGGAACGGCTAAATAAGGAACTTACCTTAAAAGGCATTGAGCCCTTAAAAAAGAAACTAAAAGAGGTTGACCCGGATTACTATGACGAGGTTGATTTGAATAACCCGCAACGTATTATCCGTGCGCTTGAGGTGCATAAAGCAAGCGGCAAACCATTCTCATCTTACCGCAAAGCCGGTGTTAATAAACGCCCGTTCAACATCCTGAAAATTGCATTAGATATGCCACGAGAGGTCCTGTATCATCGCATCAACCAGCGGGTTGACGTAATGCTGGAACAGGGTTTAGTCGCCGAAGCCCGGTCGCTTATCTTTCACCGCCATCTGAATGCATTAAATACGGTGGGCTACAGCGAATTATTTGATCATTTTGATAATAAGATCAGTTTAGAAAAAGCCATAGATCAGATCAAGCAAAACACCCGGCATTTTGCCAAGCGCCAGCTAACCTGGTTCAGGAAAGATAATAATATACACTGGCTCAAACCTGAGGACATCCGCCCTGATGTTATTGAACGTTTATTGTTTGATCAGGCGTAACAGGTATTGGCCGTAGCCACTTTTAATATATTTCTGGGAGATATCATGTAATTGCTGCTTAGTAATAAAGCCCATTCGGTATGCCACCTCCTCAATACAGCCTATCTTAGTATCCTGACGCTTTTCTATTACGCGCACAAACTCGCTGGCGTCGCTTAACGAATCAAAAGTACCGGTATCCAACCAGGCCGTACCTCGGTCCATCACCCCTACCTTTAAAGTACCATTAGCAAGATAGTGCTTGTTAACATCTGTAATTTCATATTCGCCCCTGAGTGACGGTTGCAGATTGGCGGCTATATCAACAACCTTATTATCATAAAAATAAAGTCCCGGAACGGCATAGTTTGATTTTGGCTGAGCTGGTTTTTCCTCGATAGATATAGCCTTAAAATTGTCGTCAAACTCAACCACGCCGTAGCGCTCCGGATCAGCAACCGGATACGCAAATACGGCCGCACCTTCAACATTATTAAAGCTTTGTATCAGTTTACTGAAACCACTGCCATAAAAGATATTATCGCCTAAAACCAGTGCTACCTTGTCATTACCTATAAACTCTTTGCCGATGACAAAAGCCTGAGCCAGCCCGTTAGGCACTGCCTGAACTGCATACCGAAAATTACAACCCAGCTCTTTACCATCGCCCAGCAAACGTTTAAAGCTTTCATTATCTTCGGGAGTGGTAATGATCAGGACATCTTTGATCCCCGCAAGCATCAATACTGAAAGCGGATAATAAATCATCGGCTTATCATAAATAGGCATTAACTGCTTACTGATTGCCCTTGTTATAGGATAAAGGCGGGTACCTGAACCACCCGCTAATATGATACCTTTCATGTGAGTTTTTATTGTTGAATTCTGCCTATGCAAGTTACCAGGCTATCCCTCCAATACGGGATTTCAATATTAAATGTTTGCTTAACTTTGCTTTTATCCATAACCGAGTAACTTGGGCGTTTGGCGCGCGTGGGATACTGGTCGGTACGTATAGGGTTAGCTTTTACTTTAACACCCGAAATATCAAATATTGCACGCGCAAAATCAAACCATGAGGTTACGCCCTCATTGCTGTAATGATAAGTTCCGTAGGCTTGACTACTGCTGTTTACAATCGTGAAAATAAACTTAGCCAGGTCGATAGCGTAAGTTGGCGTACCTACCTGGTCGGCAATAATATTAAGTTCATCGCGCTCTGCACCTAACTTAAGCATAGTTTTAGCAAAATTATTGGCATACTCAGAGTACAGCCACCCGGTGCGGATGATAAAATGTTCATTTAAAACTTCGGCTACGGCTAACTCGCCATCTAATTTGGTTTGGCCGTAAACTCCAATTGGTTTTGCCTCGTCAGCTTCGGTGAGCGGATGGGCTACGTCGCCTCCAAATACAAAATCTGTCGAAATATGAATCATTACAGAGCCATGGGCTTTGCATTTTATCGCCAGATTTTCGGCCCCGGTTACATTTATTTTATGAGCCGTCCCGGCGTCGTCTTCGGCTTTGTCTACAGCGGTATAAGCTGCACAGTTAACCACGTAAGCCGGCTTATGCTTACTAAATATCTTTTCCAGGCTTTCTGTATCGAGGATATCGGCCTCGGCCTCTGGCAAAAAAATAACATTATCAATGTTGTTTAACTCAACAACGTTTTTGATACACCGCCCCAATTGACCCGAAGCGCCAAAAACTATAATGCTATTCATGCAGAGATATCAATGTTTCAACCAGCCACGAAGTTATCAATTATTTATCGCCCACAAAACAAAGCATATAACTCAATTATGATATAGCGTGGCAACCAGCCGGTATATTTTGTAATTAAATACGTTAAATTTGTTTAACAATAACCTGCTGAATTTGAAACAACGTATATCCAATGCTTATCATCAGTTAAGAAAAACCAATATTCTGGCTAATTTTTTTAACCTCGGCAGCATCCAGATCTCCAATATATTGTTGTTGTTACTTACTATAAGGCTTATCACAGGTGTTGTAGGCATTGAAGAATTTGGCATAGTGATGTTTGCCAACCGCGTGGCGCAGTTTGCGGGTATAGCTATCAATTTCGGCACTAATCAGTCGGCGGTTAGGGACACTGCTTCTAACCTTGATAATCCGCAGCAATTAGCCTCTGTTTTTTATAATACCATCTGGATACGGGCTCTGGTTTTCATCGCAACCCTGACATTGCTGTTATGTCTGCATAATGCAGGGATCCCCTACTACAACACCATATTAATGGCTATGCCCATTGTATTGGCTGAAGTGTTTAACCCGCTTTGTTTTTTTATCGGCATTGAAAAGCTAAAGGTGTTTAACGTATATAATCTGATATTCAACGCAATTGCGGTACTGGCTTTAGTATGCTTTATCAAAGGCCCGGCCGACGCCAATTGGATAAATTTTATTTTAGGAGCCGGCAATGTAATTACTTATGTAGGCTTATTGATTTATTTACTAAGGCTGTATAAGCTATCGTTCAGATTGCCAGTCAGGAATGAAATAATGGTATTGTTAAAAGCCAATTTTCATCTTACTGTTAACAATGTGTCGGTTAACCTGCAGCAATCGGTCATTGTATTTGCGTTGGCCAATTGGGGTTCAGCTTATATTTTAGGTGCCTATACCTTATGCGACCGCGTAATTGGCCAATGCCGCAATTTGCTTATCACACTTTCCAATGCTATTTATCCAAACGCCGTTCATGCTTATAATGCCGACAAAGCACACTGGCACACCTATCGCCGTAAAACAAAATACTTATTAGCGGGCGCTTTTTTTGTAGCGGCTATTTTACTGTTTGCCCTGGCCGATTTTATTATTTGCCCCATACTTTCAAATCAGCCTAATCCTACCGCCGTATTATTCCTGCGCATTATGGCTTTTGTGCCACTGGTATCAGCATTTAATGTACTAAACGTGCTTGACCAGCTTTTAAAAAATAATACGGTTTATATATTCAGAATTGCCACCATTTTACTGGTATTGGCGCTGGCTTTGGCCTTTATGGTAGTCCTGACAAAAAATCAACTGTTAATTGGTGCTTTTACATTAATAATAGAACTGGCTGCCTTGCTAATGTATGAGTACTGTATAAAAAAACCTGCTTTACAAGATGCCTAAACCGGTAGCACTGATATTATTAAACTGGAACACGCCGGCACACACCGCAAACTGTATTGCATCGTTAAAGCAATATTGCAGTGAGCAGCTGTTTGATATTATTGTTGCAGATAATGGCTCGACAGATAACTCGCTTGATAGGTTAAAGTCGCAGTATCCTGACGTTATTTATATTGACAATAAAGAAAACCTCGGCTTTGCAGAAGGCAATAACCGGGCGATGAGATATGCCATTGAAAAAGGTTATATGTATTCGCTGTTGATCAATACAGATACTTTGGTTGATGAGGATGTGGTAATCAAATTGAGTGGGCATCTGGATAACCATACAAACGCTGCCGCAGTACAGCCGGCCATTTACTGGATGCATAACCGCACCATGATCTGGAATGGCAAAGGCAGCTTTAATAAATTAACGGGTAACACACCTTCATCGACAAAATTGCCTGATGCGTCATCGGCTCATAATTTTGAACTGGCCGATTGGGTGACCGGCTGTTGCGTGCTTTTCAGAAACTCGGCTTTGCAACAAAGCGGCCTGCTAAACAAGCGGTTCTTTTTGTATTATGAGGATGTCGATCTATCCTTTCGCCTGCGCGAATGCGGTTATGACTTACACTATCTGCCCGGTTGCAAAATATATCATGAAGCTGGTGCTTCGGCGACAGTTAAAAAGAAGGAAGGTAATTTAAGCCCGGTTATCCACTACTACATCTGCCGGAATCATATCTGGATATTGCGCCGCTATGGTAAGCCTGTGTTATACCCTGTTAATCTGCTGTATAACGGTGCATATTATCTTGCCTTACTGGCCTATTTTATCTTACGCGGACGAAAACAGAAAGCCGGGTTTTTAATTAAAGGCGTTAAAGACGGATTTTTCACGGCAAAAAACCTAATTTGGAACCCAAGTAACTACTAACCGATATCAGGAATGTTTATTTTCCCGCTCATTTTTATTATCTCGTTTTTCTTTGCTTTAAGAGAGATTTATAACGGGAATACAAGCGGGGTGCTTATTTTCATGATCTTCGGGTTATCCATGTACACCACGGCCATGTCGGTTACGTTTTTGTACGGGTTAAAAGATATCATTCCCATCCTTCAGTCGTTTAAAGAATTGATGATCATCCTGGTGCTTATCCTTAATTTATTTGCACTGCGACGAATCCCCCGGTTCCATTTGTTGGACTACCTGATACTGTTTTTTTTTGGTTACCTGCTTGTCTACGCTTTACTGCCCATTGGCGGACAAAGCTTTTTTAGCCGGTTAACTGCGCTCAAAAGCATGTCTTTTTATATTGTTGTATATTTTGCAGGGCGATTGTTTGACCCGAAGAAAGTATACATTAACAAGTACTTTAGTTTCTTTATATTATTGGCCATTGGCGCAGCAATAGTTTTAGCGCTTGAGGTAGCAGCAAAAAGCCCGCTGCAGTTTCATTCAGGATACTTTGACTATGCTTATTATTTTTTTAATCTGGAGGCCACCGGTCCATATGGGCTAGCGACAACCTTTGCCTCTGGTGGGGGATATATCAGGTTTGCGAGTTTTTTTACTAACCCACTCGAACATGCCGCCGCGGCTATAATTTCATTATCCGTTATTTTATCTTTATACACTGCTGATAATAATAAATTCAGGATTAACAACATAGGATTACTGGGTTTATGCGCAACCGCTATGTCTGTCATATTTGCGCTATCGCGTGCACCATTGGCAAGCTATTTTTTGGTGATTTACATTTATGCGCTGGTAACCAAACGCAAGCTTATTGTTAACACCGTCCATTTAATATTTGCAATTGGGGCTGCCTATGTGATTTATTTGTTTGCACAATTTGAAAACAACCATACAGGGCTTATTGCTGTTTTATTGAACACCATTGATTTTAGCGACCCTTCAAGTGTTGGGCACCTTGTTCAATGGGCAACTGGTATTCTGTCCATTGGTCAGCATCCTTTGGGTTTAGGCATGGGAAGCTCTGGTCGTGTGGCGGCCAGCTTGAACGAAAGTGTAGGTGGCGAAAACCAATTTATTATTGTGGGTGTACAGGCCGGCATAATTGCTTTACTTTTAGATTTTATAATATTTATTATGTTTATACGGATAAGTTATAAATGGCTTAACTTATTAAAGGGAAAAGAAAGGAAGCTTTGTATAGCGGTCTTTCTGATAAAAGTTGGATTTTTCATCCCTACATTAACATCCGAGTTAGAGTCGTCAACTTATTTGTCATATATGAACTGGTTTTTATCGGGCTTATTAATAGCTGTGATCATGCAAATAAAGCCTCCACAAACATTACCGGCATATGATTATAGAGAAATTAATTAGAAAGCTAAAAAACGATCCGCATTATAAATGGGACAGTGCTTACTCGGTGAAAGACTTGCTGAGTGTGAGTTGGGTGCGTTCCTTCCAGATGCTAAGAGGATGGCTTTTAAAGCCATTTTTAAAAAGCTCGACCGGATTAGTGTTTGTGGGTACACGTGTTAAAGTCAGGCATGGCTATCAGCTATCAGTCGGTAAAAACCTGATATTGGATGACAATGTAAGCATCAATGCACTGTCGACCGATGGCATCCAAATGGGCGATCATGTTTCTATTGCCCGGGGTTCTATCCTATTCTGCACAGGTGTTATTGCTCAAAAAGGCAAAGGGATAACCATCGGTAACCGTACGGGTATAGGCGCCCACGCATTCCTGGCTGGTCAAGGCGGTATAATTATTGGCGATGATGTTATTACCGGACCAAATGTCCAGATATTTTCAGAGAATCATAATTTCTCAGATCCCGCGCAAACCATCAAACAACAAGGTGTTACCAAACAAACCACCATTATTGGCAATAATTGCTGGATAGGCGGCAGCGTTACTATCCTGGCCGGTGTTATTATTGGCGATGGTTGTGTAATCGCTGCGGGTAGCGTGGTCACTAAATCTGTTCCGGTTAATTCGGTTGTAGCCGGTGTACCTGCAAAAGTGATTAAAAACAGAGAAACGCTTAACAATGTCTAAGCCTTTGACCATAGCAGTAGATATACGCGACCTCCGGATTGCCAAAACCGGCACGCGCACCTACCTGGAAGAGTTATGCAAAGAGTTTAAACAATTGGAAAGTTCCGAAATCAGGTTTAAGTTCCTGGATACTACCGTTCCGGTTTATACCGGCCCTAACCGTATACTTAAACTGATTGAGCATGCCAGATACCAATTATGGAAACAACTTATACTGCCGCTTAAAGCCCTTTTTAATGGCTGTCATATTATTTTTTGCACCGATAATTTTGTACCAATAATACATCTTGGTTACAAAACAATACCTGTTTTTCACGATGCTTTCTTTTTTGAGATGCCTGAAAATTATGGAAAACTGTGGCTATGGATGTATAATAAAACTGCCATACCCGCGGCCCGTCGGTCGCTTTTAGTTATTACGCCTACTCATTATGCCAAAAAGCAGATCAGCCATTATACACAGATACCTGAAAGCAAACTGGCCGTTGTTTATGAAGGCCCTAAAACCCTGCCGGACATTGGTGCCGACGCAGATAAGTTGCTAAAATCGTTATCAATTAGTAAAAGTGAATATTTGCTACATGTAGGGTCAATGTTTAAGCGTAAAAATATTGTCGCCTTGATACAAGCTTTTGGAAAGATTAAGGCTGATAGCAGCTATGAACATTTAAAATTGGTTTTGGCGGGCCCCATTCCTAACCGACAAGAAAGCGATCACTATGAAATACTGCAAGCCATAGAAACAGCAAATTTGCAGCCCTATGTGGTGATGACGGGCTATTTATCAGACAATAATCTGAGCTTATTGTACAAAAATGCTTTAATGTATGTGTTTCCATCGATAAACGAGGGCTTTGGGATACCTGTTTTAGAGGCTTTTAAAAATGATTTACCAGTGCTGGTAGCTAACAACACCTGTTTACCTGAGGTCGGCGGTGAAGCCGTATTACAATTTGATCCGTTCGATATTGATGATATATATCAAAAAATAAAGTCTGTGGCTATCGACGAAGAATTAAGATCAGACCTTGTTAAGAAAGGCCGCGCACGATTGCAGAAGTTTTCCTGGCGGAATACCGCCTTGCAGTTGATAGAAATATTTAAAAAAGCTATTTAACTATTAGCAAATAATTCCAGGTGTTCGTCGGCCACCTTATCCCAGTTAAACACGCTTAGTGCCCGGATGCAAGCTTTTTGGGCAAGAGCCTTCATGTCGTCATAGTGCTCTTCGCAAAAGTTAATTTGCTCAGTTAAAGAATTAATATCACCTTTTTTAAACATTCGCGCGGTGTCCTGAACGGCGTATCGGTTTTCTTCAATATCGCTGACAATGAGGGGTACATTCAACCCCATAACAGTCAATATCACCGGCGACAGCCCCTCAACATCAGATGGCTGTATATAGCAATAAGCATTACGCATCAATATATTGGTATCGTCGCCATAAACAAACCCGGGGAAAATAACCCGATCATTAGCCATGGCTATAATTTCCTGCTCATAAGATGATGGATTAGGTGAGCCACCTATCAAAGCAAGCTTTTTGTTGGAGACAGAATTCTTGAAGGCGGGTATTAAATAATGCAAACCTTTATCGGGTATAAAGCGGCCGACAAAAAGATAATATTCTCCTTTTAGCAAGTTAAATTTTGATAACACATCCCCATTTTCTGCCGGAACTTCGACCTCGCTACCAAACGGAATAAATTTATATTGCCTTTTAAACTTATCCTCAAAAAGCTTTTTGGCTATTACGTTATCAAATATGACCTCGTTGGGCAGGTAAGCCGTTATGAATGCCGAAATTTTTAAGTATAGCTTAGCGTACCAGGTCCATTTATCGCGTTTCCAATCAACACCGTCCTGGCTTATAAATACTTTTTTGCCAAACAGACGCAATGGCAGCGCCCAGATACTGTTACCGCCATTCTGAATATGTACAATATCTGCAGTATTATTTACAATGATATCCCAGGTACATTTGAAGGAGTGCAAAAGGGTATCAAAACCGGTTTTTTCAGAAGTAGAGAATGTCTTTATTTTAACGCCTTTGTATTCATCAACATCAATAAAAGCATCTTTATATCGCCGGTTGTACGCAATAACGGCATGCCCTTTAGCAACTATTCTGGGAAAAAGTTCAAGTGCAAACTTATCTGCCCCGGCGGCGCCCTTTGCAGGCGGCATAGACCGGAAACCAAATGCTGCGATACGCATTACGAAGAAGGTTTATAAAATAATTTTTTCTTTAACTAAAGAAATGTTCTCCTGTTGCAGATATTCTGTATAATAATCGTGGATATATTCTTTGAGAGCCGTCTTCCATTCGCGCATAATATTCATGCTTCTTAATTCCAGCTTCTTGTTGACCAGTCTTTCAGACGGAGGTCTTGGCGCAAAATAGGTTTCATTGAAATAGCTCGAAGACACCTCGTGCAAGGTAACTTCGTCGCTAAGCCCTAAAATATTAACTATTTCTTCAGCAACTTCATACCGGCTGGTTTCGCCATTACAAACCATGTTATAAAGCCCCCAATATTCACGCTCAAGCAGTAACTTGACATTTTTTGCGAAATCAACGGTAAATGTTGGCGTACCATCTTTGTCATTTACAATATGAAGCTCACGTTTACCATTTACCAATTGCTTGATTATCTTGCTAATAAATTTTTTGTCTTTTTCAGGCCCTCCGCCCATCATCCAGCCTGCACGGCAAATAATGTAACGGGTGGCATTTTCACGAACATAACGCTCGCCCATATACTTTGAGCGGGCATAATGGCCAAGGGGGTTAGGTTCATCCCAATCGTCATAAAAATCCTTGTTACCATCAAATATGCCGGCAGTACTTATATAAAGCACCGGGATATTTAATTTATTGGCAATAAAAACTGCATTTTCAACCGAGGTGGTGTTTGTAAGATAAGTATCGTCAACATTCAACTCGCAATATTCCAGATCGGTATGTGCGCCTAAATGAAACAGAAAATCGGGTTTAAAGGCCTCAACATCTTTACGGTAAGCCTCGAAGTTGCGGAAATCAAGAAAACCAAGCCATTGTTCATTTACATCTTTGTCTGTACACTTAATGTCGTAGTCATCCTTAAAAATGCGATAAAATGCTTCACCAAGCATTCCACCGGCACCGGCAATGTAGATTTTTTTCTTCATATAAACGTTAAACCATAATGGCTACATTTGGTAGATGTTGCTATTCGTTATAGGTATGTTTACTAAACTTCAACTTCCAAAACTAACCTTTTTTTAGGTCACTTGCAGCATGTTTTAAAAAAAACCATTATCTTATAATTAAAAGAACGATGATACATTTGATTTTTTCTTCCTACCGTTGCATATGTTTGTCTCTAAACAGATCTAAAAATTTAAATCAATAATTTTTACACTCTTTTATTATTTGATATATGTAATGACATATAATACGTCCATATTTGAATTTTGTTTGCATATCCAGTAAATAGATGCTACTATTTGCCTTCATCTTCAAATAAATTAGTTATAAATGAATATCCTTGTTGTGAACTGGACCTGGTACCCGAGCGGCGGCGACTGGACTTATGTTGAAAGCATAGTAGATCTTTATCAGCAAAAGGGCCACCGTGTCATACCATTTTCGATGAAAGATGACAGGAATTTCGAAACGCCTTACGCTGCGTACTTTATCGAAAACATCGACTATAAAAAAATAAATCAGCGCAGTATAACAGCGGGCATCAAAGTAATAACAAAAAGTATTTATTCAACCGAGGCTCAAAAAAAACTGGAACGATTGTTATCTACTGTAAAAATAGATTTTGCACATATAAATGTTATTCACCATTACATCACCCCGACCATATTAAAAATATTAAAAGGCAGAAATATCCCTATTATATGGACACTGCATGAGTATACCCCTATTTGTCCTGAAAGCACCTTTATAAGTCACGATGATATTTGCGAACGGTGCATTGGCGGTGCTTTTTATAACTGTGTTACGCATTCATGTAAAAAGGGCTCGTATCTGGCAAGTACAGTAGCCGCTTTAGAAAATTATGTACACCGTTATTTAGACTATTATGCATTTGTAGACCACTTTATTTGCCCTTCGGTATTTGTTTATAATAAGTTTAAGCAATTCAATTTCCACACCAATAAACTTGTGCAGCTATATCATGGCTATGATTATACTGAAATTGGTGCTGCAAAGCAAAAAAGCAAGCTAACCGGCGAACGGTACATTGTTTTTGTTGGCAGGCTCGAAAAAATAAAAGGGGCCCATACGGTGTTGAACGCTATAAAATGCTGCCCTGGCATTAATTTAAAAATAATTGGCACAGGCACCCAAGAAATGGCTTTAAAAGAATTCAAAGAAAAATACAAGCTATCCAATGTTACCTTCGAAGGAAAAAAAAGCAAAAAGGATACTTTGCAAATTATAAATGAAGCTGAGTTTTTGATATGCGCCTCAGAGTGGTACGAGGTTTTAGGATTTACGGTGGTCGAAGCTATGGCTTTAGGCAAACCCGTTATAGGATCTGCTATCGGGGCTATACCCGAAATGGTGATTCATAATAGCACAGGGCTGCTGTTTGAGCCAGGCGATTATAAACAATTGGCCACGTTGATAGAAGAGCTATATAATAATGCCTTGCAAATTGAAAAAATGGGTAAAAATGCCCAACTACATATAAATACATTAATTGATACCGAAAAACATTTTGAAGGCCTGCAAAAACTAATTCCGGGTTTGTAAGTTCTAACAGGTTATGTTAGCATAACTCCAGACTGATATAATATTTTATATTTGCATACTACTTACATCAACATCATTTTTAATGCGACTTAAATACCTACTCTATATATTTCTGACATTTACTTTTATTGCATCTTCGCAGGTATCGATGGCACAGAAATTATCAATGAGCGATGTCTCGAATTTTAATCCGAGCCAGTTGACGGATGAACAAATCATTCAATATTGGGGACAAGCAAGGGCCGCGGGATTAAGTGAAAAAGATATCTATACTGCCTTACAAAAAAAAGGAATGTCGCCAGATGATATTGCGGTGATTAAACAACGTGTTACATTATTAGGTCTGGGCGACAAACCCGCCTCGAAAAAAACAATTTCCGGTGTAAGCAAAGAAAACAATCTGACAAGAAACATAGCTGATACTATCGTTAAGCCCAAACCCCAGAAAAAGGAACCCGTAACTCCAGCCGCCCCTAAGCCACTTGAGATCTACGGCATGAAACTATTTTCTCAGGCTGACCTCAATTTCAAGCCTGATTTCTCAATCGCTACGCCTAAAAGTTATGTGCTTGGCCCCGGCGACCAGGTGATTGTAATTTTAACCGGGTTGAATGAGACTACACTACAGCCCAAAATAAGCCCTGACGGTAATTTATTATTGCCTTATGCGGGCCTGGTATATCTTAACGGTTTTACTATTGAACAAGCCACCAGTATTATAAAGGCTAAAATGGCTAAAGTGTATCCGGCTTTAAGAAGCGGACAAACGCAACTTGCGATAAATCTGGGTAGCACGCGCAGCATACATGTAACCGTTAATGGCGAAGCTCATACCCCCGGCAATTTCACTGTATCGTCTTTTACGACGTTGTTTAATGTGTTGTATAACGCGGGTGGGCCAAACAATAACGGCTCTTTAAGATATATAGAACTGATCAGAAATAACAAACTATATAAAACGGTCGACCTTTATGATTTCCTGCAAAATGGTATACAGAGCGGCAATGTCCGTTTAGAAGACCAGGACGTTATACATATACCGGTTTATAAGAAAAGAGTGGGTATATCAGGCGAGGTAAAAAGCCCTTACCTATTTGAGCTGAAGAATAATGAAACTTTGGAAGATTTGATTAAATACGCCGGCGGCTTTACTGAGTTAGCGTATAAAGGAGTGGCTAAGGTTGATCAGATCAATGAGCTTCAACATGAGGTTAAAGATGTTCCTGCCAACTTGTTTTCTAATTACGTACCTCACAACGGCGACATGATTACTATTGGCGCAGTAGCTAACAGATACACCAACCGTATTGTATTGAGCGGCGCCGTTTATCGCCCGGGGACTTATGAGCTAAGGGCCGGTTTCACCTTAGCACAACTCTTAAAAGATGCCCAAGGGTTGAAACCCGAAGCCTATGTAGAAAGGGGCTATATCAATAGAACGCTTCCAAATCTGGAAAAAGAAATCATTTCGTTTAACCCAGGTGATATAATAGCCGGCAAAAATGATGTCCCCCTTTTGCGCGAAGATTCTGTGTTTATTCTTGACCGTACTTTATTTGTTTCGACACAAAGTGTCACTGTGGGCGGCTATGTCAAAAGCCCGATAACATTCATTTATCGGAATGGCTTGAAACTAGGCGACGCTATAGCAATGGCGGGCGGCTTTGCTGATGAGGCGGCTGAGCATCATGTCGAAATATCGCGTATAATTAACAACAAATCTGATAGTGTAGCTAATCAACTGGTGCGCACATTTACTGTTGATATGACCAGTGAGGCTAATCAAAACCTGGAGCTTGAGCCTATGGATATTATTAATGTACCACGCCTGGTGAACTATCGATCATTAGGTAGCGTGATTGTGAAAGGCGAAGTTGCATTCCCGGGCAGCTACCCGGTACAAAAGCGTGATGAAACTGCACTTGAATTTTTGGCAAGGGCAGGAGGCGTAACACCATACGGATCTCTTGAAAATACGCAGGTTTATCGCGGTGGTGTCAGGGTAAATCTTGATCTTTCAGCAACGCACCGCCCTTCAGCAGCCGAGCGTAATAAAATGATCCTTTTACCAGGTGATAGCATTTATGTACCACGGGTTATATCGTATGTTGAAGTTGCCGGAGCTGTCAATAATCCTCAATATATTAATTATAAAGGCCGGCGCTTCAAGTATTACATCAATGCTGCAGCAGGTACAACTCAAAATGCAAGGCTAAAAGGCGCTTATATCCAGTATCCCGACGGTTTGAATCAACCGGTCAAACATTTTCTGTTCTTTAGGATATACCCTGAGGTAAAACCGGGCAGCCGAATCGTAGTTCCGGAAAAGCAGGTGGATTCACCGTTTAAAATAGGTATAAGCGACATCGGAGGAATAGCTACCGCGCTAACCGCAATTGTAAGTATTATAGCTATTCTGCATAAATAACATGAACCAGCAAAACACTCCATACCCTTACGAGCCTGAATTCTCGCTTAAAAGACTTTTAACTCAACGGGTTGGCGACTTAAAATATATATTAGGATTTAAGAAAGGCCTGGCAATAACTTTGGTTATTGGCGTTCTGGCAGGTGCATTTGCTGCATGGTATAAATCGCCTACTTATACTGCCCGGTTAACTTTTGTTGTTGATGATTCAAAATCACTGGGTGGTGGTGGCGGCTTATCGGCTCTTGCCGGGTTAGCCGGATTAGACCTGAATAGTTTGGGTGGTGCAAGTGGCGTATTAGCCGGCGATAATGTTGAAGAACTTATAAAAAGCCGCAAACTGATGCAACAAACTTTGCTCACTGCCTATGATAGCACGCAAACGCTTGCAGACAGATATGCCGCAGCTTATAAGCTCAATAAAAAATGGCTTAAATACAGCCCCGACGGTAAGATTATCAAATTCTCTTTAAATGGTATAAATGCAACCCGCCTGCAGGATAGTTTGTTGCATGAAATGGTAGAACTGATACTGGATAACGACTTTGGTATTACCAAGACAGATAAGAAATTAAGTTTTTTTGAAGTAAATACTACCATGAAAGACGAAAGGCTGGCACAACTGTTTTGCAGAAGAATGATAGATCAGTCTACCAATTTCTTTATCTCCACCAAAACCCAAAGGCTGAGAAACAATGTAGAAAGGCTTCAGCATATTGCAGATAGCGTTGGACGCATTCTTAACCGCAAAACTTACGCATCGGCAGCAGCCGATCAAAATGTCATTGATTTAAACCCGGCATACTCCGAAGCAAATGCTGATATTGAAGTAAAGCAGCGCGACAAAACATTGCTGTCGTCTGTTTATACTGAGACTGTTAAAAATCTCGAAGCGAGCAAGACCATGCTTGCACAAGAAACACCAACAGTGCAAATAGTAGATGAACCTGAGTTGCCATTAAAGAAAAATAGATTTAAATATTCTATAGCTATCCCCACCGGCATATTAATAACAGAGCTCTTGTTTTGTTCTTATCTTTTAATTAAACGGAAAGACTCAGAACTTGAACATACACTCTAACGCGTATAATACATAGCATTATTAAACTATAAATTGTGATAACCGCACGATGGTTGCCTCAGCTAGTTAAAACCTGTAAGTAATGCCTAGTTCGCCATGAAAATTCAAAACGGTATTATGAGGAATATAATATTGATCTGCTGTATAGTCTTTTAATATCCACTCATAATTTAATGATTTAATTTGTTCCAATTTAACATTAAACAAGAAATTCTTATAGTCCCACTCGCCTTTTAGCGATAAACCAAAGTCTACCCATTTTCGACTATTGTTATTAATACCAGGGAAATATTCCTCGGAAAAGTCAACAGCATGCTCATATCTGTCGAATTGGAATCCTATCTTTTTCAATCCTGAAACCCAACTCATCTCTACTGATTGAAGGTTACCACCCGAGCCGGTGCCGGCACCAAGCATTTGTCCCATATTAGTTTGCCCGTGTTTTACCTGAGAATGCGTATACCATCCTCCTGCTGACCTTACTATTCGATCTATAGACTGAGAAAGCTGCGTAATTTCGCTGCCAAATAAAATGCCTTGATTTTTATTTCCTGCAATTGGAACCAACTTTCTAAACCCGGCAATATAGGCTCTTGAATGCTGAGGTGCTCCGATAAAATCATTCAAATTGTATGCATTGTCATTCAACCCATATTCAAAATAAACCTCGGCTGCTGCCTTTGTAAACAACCAACGCGCATAAATTGAAGTCAACTGATCTCGCGGAAAAGGGTCGCCAGTACCCGAGTCAAGTCCGCTTGTACTAACTTTTGAGTATGCGGTAAAGAAAGGCACATAACCTTTAAAGCCGCTAACATCTTTTTCATACGCGTCAAAAGTTCTGGTTAAGCCAAGCGTCAGTCCAGGTATCCATTTAGGATGATAGTTAATATTAAATCCGGTGTAGTATCGCCAATCGCTATTTTTAGGCTGATAGCCGATAGTCCCATCCATCAAAGGTGGAAAACCCGAACCTTCAAGGCGGCTTGCTATTATTTGTGCTTCAAAATGGCCAATATAAATATTTATCGGATGCGATGTATTAACTGTGATATGCTTAAAACCAGGCGCACTGTTGCTGATTATTAAAGCGTTTTGGATCCCGGGCCCCCACCATAGGCTTTCGTTTGAAACGCCGGCTTCAACCGGACCGAACGTTAACTTGATGTTACTTTGTCCCCAAAACCACTTATGGTAGGGGTTATTTCCAAACCTCTCAGGTGCATCAATATCATTAAAGTATGAATTATATGAACCTATTTCCGATGCAGATCTGCCGACTGAAGCAAAACCCTCGAAAGGTAAATTAGCCGCATACACATACTCTGGACGCAATTGAATACTTAAAGGGCCTATTTTAAAATAAACCCCGCCACTAACCATAGTTTGATAACCTTTGGCAGGAATCATTGCTTCATCATTCCAACCGTATGGATGATGAGCGTTAAATTGCTGTTGCCACGTTAATGGCAATATTTGAAAAAGACCATGGCCATTTGCAAAAATAGTTTGAGTACCAGAATTACCGCGACTGCTTTTTAGTATGCTGTCCGGGTCAAAAACATCAGCAACATCTAAATTTTCTCTATTCAGCGGACGTATGGTGAAAGAAAGATTGGAGTCGATCTTACCTATCAATTGACCGCGCCTATAGTAATCATCCAATATTGGTGTGCCTACAGGTACTGATTGCGCAAAAGCTTTAAAACAACTAACGATATATATTACTCCGACTAAAAAAAATATCCTTTTCATGGCTTTCGAGTTAAAACCTGTAAGTAAAGCCAGCCTGAAGCTGCAGGTTAAATTGATGAAGTTGATGAGAGAAGGTGATATCATCGCCATTTTGGGTTACCGCCCATTGATAGTCATTTGATTGAATTCCTTGTATTTTAGCGTTAAAAATAAAATCCTTGTAATTCCACTCGCCAGTAAGCCCGAAACTCAAATCAACCCAATGCTGTGAGTAATTTTTACTATCATAAAAGGCATAATAATAAAAGTCATCATCATGAACATACCTCTCAATTTGCAGACCCAATCTTTTTAGCCCTTTTACCCAACTGATATCAAGCGATTGTAAATTGCCGCCAGGGCCAATACCCGCACCCAGCATTTGTCCGAAATTTGTATAACCTTGTCTTATACCACGGCTGACATACCATTCTAAACCTTGAGTAACAGAGGTTGCAGATGTACTGCCTAATTGAGTAACCTCTAAACCCAGCATGATATTTTGATCGGGCAGGTTTTTAAATGGTAAAAGTTTTCTAAGTCCAAAAGTATACGCTCTTGAATTATTAGGTCTCAACATTGATTGGTATAAGTCATCAAAATTATTGTAGTGCCCATATTCAAAATAAATTTCTGCATGCTCCTGCAACCATATCCAGCGTGCAAACATTGAGCTTAACTGATCTTGGGTATTAATTTGATTATCGGGTGCAGTTGTAGATTTAACCGATGAAAAGATTGGCAGATAGCTTTTTATCCCCGACAGGCTTTTTCCATATATTTGGGCGCTTTGATCATATCCTAAAAACAAACCGGGCACCCATTTAGGTTGCCAGGTTATTATAATTCCTGATAGATAACGCCAATTATTGGGTTTGGGCACATAAAGATTAGTGCCAAAAAAACTGTGGTCTGGCTCAAGAGGGGCAAAATTGGAGTTGCTTAACCGGCCAGCTATCAATTGTCCTTCGAATGAGCCGATAGACGTTTTAAGCGGACCTGACGTATTTAAGGTTAAATGAGGGAAGCCCGGAGCGCTGTTGCTCATTAATAATGAATTCCTGATACCCGGCCCCCACCATAAATTTTCTGTTGATAACCCAAATGACCAGGCTTTGAAATTTAACCTAATACTGCTTTGCCCCCAGAAAGCCTGGGCATAGCTATTGCTGCCAAATCTTACAGGCAAGTCGATATTATTGTAAATGTCATAATACCGGGCAAAAAGAACGTCATATTGATTTTTATTGAACGTTTCAAAATAGGTATTTTCAGCGGTGACTATTTCCGGTTTTAACTGAATGGTAAGCGGGCCTAATTGTGCAAATGCGCCAAAGCTCAACATTGTTTGAAATCCCTTGGCGGGAATCATTGGGCCATCATTCCAACCGTATGGATGATGTGAATTAAACCGGGTTTGAATAGTTATAGGTAGCGGAGCTACTATTATTCGGCCTGATTTAGTATACTCACTTACTCCTGCCCAATTATATTTACCTAAACTGGTATCTGATTTAATGTGCTGACTTTCAAAAAAAGACGGATATAAAGGCCTTATGGTAAATGATACTGTTGTGTCAACTTTACTTTGTAGCTGCGCCCGCCTGAAATAGTCTTCCGTCGCGGTGCTTCCAACGCCTAATGACTGTGCAATAGCTTGGGTTGCGACGCTCCAACTCAATAAGCCTAGTAATAAAAACCTGACAATTTTCATAAAGTAATGGCTTTGATATTAATATTATCAACCGACCAGCTTTCGTCGCACTTTGGATCAGTTGAATTAGTTTGAACTAACTTATCAAGGCATTGGAGTGTCAAAATATTATTACTATGAGTGAAAGTTTTAGTTATTTTATATTCCGTTGTACCTCCGGGCCCAGCATTATGACAAACACCGGGTAAATCAGTTCTATAAGCGCCTGTTTTGGGGTTGTTATAGCTATTGGGATAATTAAAAGGATATGACTGTGGTGAGCAAAAGTTGCCGGGCGCACAATCTAAATTTGAAAATGTTGTATTAATGTATGTATTTCCGTTAACCACCATCTGCCAGATATCTGGTCCATCAGGCGCTTGTTTATTACCCTCCCAACTATCGTGAATAAATAAATCAAAACTAATAGTAATCAAATCGTGTTTGGGCAAATTGGCTAGGGTTATAGTAAAGCCACTGTTATTATATTGCCCCAGCACTAATGAGCCATTGTATAGCGAAATAACACCATTATCAATATTTGTTAAGTTGTTACTATCAAAACTATTGGTGTAAACCACGGTTTCTTTACTAAGCTTATCTTTACAGGAGGAAAGTAATATTAATAATGCAAAAAAAAATATTTTGCTAATGGACAATTCAAAATATTTATAAGTCATTATAGTAAAGTAAAAGTGGGAAGCGCGTGCTTGTAAAATTATTAAGCTATACTTAATTGGTTAAAATAGATTTTATCAAATCAAGTTCCTCAAAAACGGAGTTATTACTTTTGAATTCAAGAACAAGTTGTTTCATTATTTTTACAACCTGCAGGTTATCATTATTCCTGGCATGCTTTATCAGATCATGTATTTGAATCTCAACTTCTTCAAACAAGTACTCTCTTGTTTTACCAATCATGATTTTTTCATGATGTGTTGGCATGGTATTTTCATTATCATTCAGTAATTCTTCAAACAATTTTTCGCCGGGACGCAAGCCTGTGAATTCAATTTTTACATCCTGATTGGGAATCAAACCAGCAAGGCGAATCATTCTTTTTGCTAAATCTATAATTTTCACAGACTTACCCATATCAAATATATAAATCTCCCCGCCTTTACCCATACAGCCTGCTTCAAGTACCAGTCTGCAAGCTTCAGGTATGGTCATAAAATAACGGGTTATTTCAGGATGTGTTACTGTAATGGGCCCACCTTTTTCTATCTGCTGTTTAAATCTAGGAATGACAGATCCATTCGAGCCTAAGACGTTACCAAAACGGGTTGTAATAAAGCGCGTATTTGATCGGATATCATTAAAATAGCTAAGGCCATTTTTAAAAATAAACTCTTTATTTTCTATTGATTTGTTTAATGACTGTACATAGATCTCCGCAATACGTTTTGATGCACCCATTACGTTAGTAGGATTAACGGCTTTGTCAGTGGAGATCATTACAAACTTCTGAACCCCATACTTTACCGAAAGATCAGCAATTAATTTGGTGCCGTAAACGTTAGTTTTTACCGCTTCTGACGCATTATCTTCCATTAAAGGCACATGCTTGTAGGCAGCAGCATGGTATACATAGTGAGGTTTATAGGTCTCAAACAAATAGGCCATTCTACGCTCATCTTTTACATCGCCAATAAACGAATGAAAATTAGCTTCAGTATGCATTTCGTCTACTTCCAAATATAGGTGGTGCAAAGCAGTTTCAGACTGATCGCACATGATGATAAGACCTGTATCAAATTTTAATAGCTGCCTAACGATCTCACTTCCTATTGATCCTGCCGCACCAGTAATTAAAATCCTTTTACCTTCTAATTCTTTCTGAATATTTTTGATGTCAATTTCAATACTCTTTCTGTTTAGCAGATCTTCAATATTTATTTTTTGAATTTGTGTGGGCTGGAGTTTTCCACTTGGCCATTCATTATGTGACGGTATACTCAATACCCTTGTGTCATTTTCGAGACATAGATCAACAATCTTGTTTTTACGTTCAATTGGCATAGAGTAGCACGCAAATATAATTTCGTCCAGCTCTTTTTTCCGAATTAGATCCGGGAGGTCTTTGGCATCTAATATCTCGATACCATCAATGGTTTTTCCAACTTTACGTTGATCGTCATCCACAAAAGCAACTATCCTTTTATTTACTTTATAGTCGTTATCAAATGTTCTTTTTGCTGCAACGCCCGATTGGCCCGCGCCATAAATGATTATTCTTTTTCTATCAAGTTTTAGATTTTTAATATAAAGAAAAAAATATTTAACTAAGATTCTGTAAGTAATCATTAACAGAAAACAGATTAAACAGCTTACAACTAAAAGACTGTTAGAAATTAAAACATTTTTGTAAAATACTATAGAAACAGAATTGATCAAAAAGAAGGTACTGTTACATATTAACACAGATGCTAATATCCTGAACGAGTCTTGAGCGCCGGTGTATCTTATAATACCTGAGTAGGTTTTTAGTGTAAAAAAAACTATAGCACTAACAACGGTTAGCAACAACACATTACGGCTAAACTCTACATGATTTAAGTTTGAAAGATCAAAATTATATCTGATAAGATATGCAGCTGTTAATGACAACAAACTAATTCCCAGATCAAGCGAAAAAACTATCCAGCGGGGTAAAATGTTTATCTGATTAAATAAACTGGCAGAAGAATTCATATAGGTAGTATTATTAAGCTACAGTTATTTTAAACTATCTTATTTTTACTATATCAATTAAACCTTCACTTTACCCACCTTGCAGATTATTTAATTGAGTGTACAAATTTATAAGTTAATTGCAATAAAATCATTATTGGTTAACATATTTTAAATAAATCTACGCTAAAAGTCAGTAAAAATATTAAACAGTATTTTATTGGTAATTATTATTTAACATCTATAAGGTGGCCATATCCTTCAAAATAAATACGAATTGCTATAAAAATCAATGCAGATGAAATCAAAGAAATAATCAGGGCTGCAACAGATAACGGCAAACAAATTACCAGTACTATATTAACTAATAATTGCGTCAGCGTATAAATTGTTGCTACTAATAAATGCGGAATATTGCGTTTATTGGCCAAAAACTGATAAAAGTGTGTTCTGTGCGCTTCAAAAATATTTTCTTTTCTTATTGTTCTAAATGCAATTGTTATTACAGTATCTAAACCATAAATTAACATTAGTAACAAATAATTGATGTTAGTTGTTTTTAGCATAAGTTGCAAAACAAAAAAAACAATAATAAAAGCCAAGCTAACACTGCCAACATCGCCCGCAAAGCATTTGGCTCGGGTTCTAAAATTGAAAAAGTTAAATACCAGTAAAGACAACAAGGCTAATATTATATATCTGAAATCTGTAAATGACACTACAAAACTGTTAATATAATATAGGGTTAATATAGTAACCAATCCGAAACCACCTGTTATACCATTAATACCGTCCATGAAATTAATAGCGTTGATAGAGCCAATGGTGAATACAAAAGCTAACAGAATTAAAGAGATTGGCAGACTGTACATATTTAGCTGCAAGAACAGTAATGCGACTGCAAGTAAATGAAAGATTATGCGAATACGGTTATTAATAGTTTTAATATCATCTATGAAACTTATCAAACTTATTAAAAATAAGCCCGTTAAAAAATAGGCGTAATGCAATCCGGTATAAAAGCAACCTATTAATACAGCCAAACTAAATATTATACCGCCCCCGCGGATAGTGATGCGTGTATGAGAACTGCGATAGTTAGGTTTATCAATAATATTATATTTATTAGCTATTTTGAAATAAAATAGCTCAATAATAATTAATAAAATAAAAAAAACTAAAATAATAAAAATATTCATAGATTGTATACATACGTCACAAAGACAGCTTACCAATTTAACTCATCTAATTTTCCCACTTACAATCTTTTTACGATAGGAGCAACATGCGTTAAGTTCGCATTAATAATACACTATGGTTTCTTAACAGCATGTGCAGCATAGACCGCGTATTTTTGATATGATATCTTTCAAAATGAACTTTTGATGGTTATTTGTTAATAATCCATCTGGCTAATCAACTTCGGTAACTGCTGTTATTTATTTTTTCAAACTTAATATGCCCAATATGATAGCCCCTAATGAAGCTAAACCTGTAGTATAAGCTAATATATCCTGAACAGCATTTCCTTTTGGCTCAGGTTTTTTAGGCACATATATCTCACTACCGGGTTTCACTTTTGGATGGCTGTTAAAGAATAAGAATTTAGTTGTGCCCTTAACAGTACCATTCGGATAAACCACATAAGCGCCCCGTTTTAAAGCGCTGGGTGAAAAACCACCAGCGTTTAATACATAACCTCTGAAGCTTTTCCCTTTGCTGTAAACAATTGCACTCGGGTATAATACCTCGCCGTTTACCCTGACTGTTTGTTGCTCTTTTGGTATACGCAGTAAATCACCATTCTCCAGGATCAGGTCATCACCACTACCTGGGTGGGCTAAAATCTTTTTAAGGTCAATACCAACATAATTATTCCTGAATTGCGACGTATCTAAAGAATTATTTAATGTGTCTTTATAACTACGTTGTAATCTTCTTAAACGTTCAGTACGCTCTCTTCTTAAAGTAAGTGTATCAAGTTTGGTTTTATCAACCCCTAACACAGCCGCATTGTCTCTTTTTAAACTCCCTCCTTCTATATCTGCCGATTGTGTCAAGCCCCCTGCTCGTCTGACAAGGTCAGATATTTTTTCATTTTTTTCCTCGATTGTATAATATCCGGGAAATATTACCTCTCCCTCAACCCTTACCACCTTTTGAGTTTCATATCCCGGCAAACTATAGACAGAAACTATATCGAACGGTTTTAACGAAAAGTTTACATTCTCAAATTTCAGGTTGGCGTCTACATTTATGCTGAAGACCTGAGCCACTTTGGTATCCTTTTGTCCCGGATCGCTATCAAAAACCCGGCGCGATACTTCAATGCGTTTAGAACTAGCGCCTTCTGAAAAACCGCCGGCTTTGATAATAAGGTCGGCAACCTTCATGCTGTCTGCATAATCAAAATCGCCGGGCCTTCTTATCTGGCCTTTAATTGTTACCTTATATTTATCGTGCAGATCAAATACGGAAGTGATAGAAACAACGTCCTCTCGCTGCAAAATTATATCGGCAGATGAACTGGTCATTGCGTCCTGCACATTAAATGACAGTTGTTGCGTAGTGTTATCTGGATTAAGCCTCGAAATACTTCCACGGCCGGTAAACGCATCTTCTTTTAAACCACCCGCATTCTTAATTAATTGTGAAACGGTTAGCCCCTGTTGTAACTCAAACTCACCCGGTCTGAAAACCGCTCCTGTAATCACAACACGGTTTTCAAATCGATTAAGTATACGGTCTACCGTATAAACATCGCCGCGTCGCGGACTGTATGTTGCATAATCCTTTTCAAAAATATCCGCTATACGACGTTGCCTGTCGCTGGTTTGAATGATCTTTACACGTGCAGTATAAGCCTGATCCGTAAATCCGCCAGCATAATCAATTATATCTTGCAGTTTTTCGTTGGGTAATGGCTCAAAAATGGCTGGCACCTTCACCTCGCCACGCAACTCGACATGCATAGTATAAGGCGGCACGTGTATCTCGTCCTGATCGTGTAATACTATATCATCTTTGTGGTTGCCATGCACCAGATAATCATATAAATCCAATTTTCTGATAACCTTATTGTCCCTTATAATTTCAATTTTACGGAACGAACCAATATCACTTGGGCCCCCGGCGGCATAAAGTGCTTCGAACGCTGTTGATAGCGACGATAAGGTATAAGTACCAGGTCTTACCAACTCACCTTGTACGCGTATACTGATGCTCCTGATATCTCCTAAACTTACTTGCACGTTGGTACCATTGCCAACGGCATACCTGTTCGCAGCCAAACGATTTTTTATTAATGCGGTTGCGTGTTCAATGGTTTTACCGGCAACATTAAGTATACCAACGCCGGGTATGTTGATATTACCTTCAGGCGAAACCGTAAGTGCCCAGTTAGCTATCGAATTACCATATACATTTATTATAAGCTTATCACCTGGTCCAACAATATAATTTATTGGTGTCGCCAGTTTCAGATTTGGCTGAAATGTGTTCGCCCTCGCATTTCTGAATAAACTTGCACCAAATATTTTAGGCTGCAGATCTCTAAAAATATCAATTCTGTTTTGACGGGTAAGCGTATCGCCTGACTGAGCGTTATTTTGTTGTCGTCGCTGACCATTACTGGCTAACGAATCTGACGCATCCCCATAATTTGCTGTATTGCCGTCTTTTTTTCTAATCTCATTGATCCTGGCTTGTAAACGCTGAGCCTCAGCAGGCGGCATATTACGGCTTTCTGCTATTTGGATTAACTGACCGTCTGTAATACCTTGCGATTGGGAATTTTGCAACAATTGCCTGATTTGTTCATCAGAATAACTGTCGACATTAAGATTCGATAAGTTTTGAGGTAGTGTTTGGGCTGTAGCGGGACTATGTGTAAAAAAGCACACCATAACTCCCAACAATGCCAAACATATTTTTAATTTATTCATTGTTCATTGTAAAGCACTAATTCAATAAATCTGCGTGTTTTATTGAATCATTTAACAAGTGCAATAATAAGCAAATTAAATTATTCAAGCCTGACTAAAAAGTCATTATTGAACTTAATTAGCCATTGCAAATTAACACACAGGACAAATAAGACAATCTAATTTACCCGAATATTATTTTCGGTATTACTAAAATAATATTTTTTCTAAAAAGTCCTGATAGGCCAGTTGTATACCTTCTTCCAACTCAATAGTGTGTTTCCACCCCTGGCTATGTAACTTACTAACATCCATTAATTTACGTGGAGTTCCGTCAGGTTTCGAAGTATCAAATTCAATTGAGCCTTCATAGCCTACAGTCTTTTTAACTATTAAAGCCAAATCATTTATTGACAAATCTTCGCCTGTACCAATATTTACCAAACCAGGTTCGTTATAATTCTGCATCAGGTAATAGCATGCCGCAGCTAAGTCATCGGCAAATAAAAATTCGCGCTTAGGCGTACCGCTGCCCCAAATAGTAACAGTTGGTCTATTTTGTTCCTTAGCTTCGTGGAACCTTCTGATTAAAGCCGGTAACACATGCGAATTTTGCGGATGATAATTATCATTATAACCATATAAATTAGTAGGCATTACAGAGATGTAGTTGCAACCATATTGTGCACGGTAAGCGTCGCACAATTTGATACCGGCTATTTTTGCAATAGCATAAGGTTCGTTAGTCTCTTCAAGCGGGCCAGTTAGCAAATATTCTTCTTTAAGTGGCTGCGGCGCCATCTTAGGGTATATGCAGCTTGATCCCAAAAACATCAATTTAGTAACACCATTTATGTACGATGAATGTATTACGTTATTTTGTATCTGAAGGTTATCATATAAAAATTCGGCGCGATAGGTATTATTAGCTACAATACCGCCAACCTTCGCAGCAGCCAGAAAAACATAATCGGGTTTCTCTTTCGAAAAAAAATCGGCAACTTGTTGTTGATTTCGCAAGTCTAGTTCCGCGGATGTGCGAGTAATTAAATTTGTAAACCCTTCTTTTTCAAGCTTCCTATAAATAGCCGAACCAACCATTCCGCGATGCCCTGCAATATATATTTTCGAATTCTTATTCATTATTATGATATTTATATTTTAATTAAAATGCATTTTCTTCACCTTTTATCACGTTCCAAAAAGTAAGGAATATAATCTTGAGATCTAATAAAAACGACCAGTTTTCCAGGTACCAAACGTCTGCTTCTACCCTCTGCAACATATCTTCAGTGGTCTTGGTTTCACCTCTAAAACCATTTATTTGCGCCCAACCAGTGATGCCAGGTTTTAAAAAGTGACGAACCATAAACTGATCTATCACTTGAGAATATCGTTCGGTGTGACTAACCATATGCGGCCTCGGACCTACCACAGACATATTGCCTATGAGTACGTTAAAAAATTGTGGAAATTCGTCTAAACTTGTCTTTCGGATAAAGGCACCGATCGGCGTTATTCTGGAATCTGACCGCGTAGCTTGCTTACTATCAGAATCAGCGTTAACCTGCATGCTTCTGAGCTTATAACATTTAAATGGCACATTATCTTTGCCAGAACGTATCTGCGTAAAAAACACCGGCCCTGCCGACTGTAATTTAATGATAATGGCTATTACCGGCAACAACCAACTTGTTACGAAAACAATAACAAATAGCGAAAAAACAATATCAAACATTCGCTTTATAGAACGGTTAAGCATATTTTCTAGTGGCTCAGGCCTCACTGATATAACCGGAATATGATCATAGTTTTCTACCTGCATCAGCTTTTTTGATTTGATATATTCAGGAATGATCTTGAATCTGATCAAATGTTTATCAGCTTCAAGCATTAACTCTTCGATTTGTTTTGACTGAGAAGTTGGTAAAGCGCAAAATATCTCATGAACATTATTACTAAGGGTAAAGTTGATCACATCTGATACGCTACCTAAATATGACCCTATCTCGGCCACACGTGATGCTTTATCATCAAAGAAACCTATTACTTTGTAACCACTATGCTTATGATTCTCAAAATATTGAAAAATATCCATTGCGATGCGGCCTGAGCCTACGATTACAATAGCTCGCGAGTCCATAAGTAAATTACGGTTGCTCTTCCTTATAGCTAGGAAGACCAGTTTCCACACTCCTACCAAAAAACCAAACAACACAACAGAATAGAGCAAATATTCGCGCGTAACCAGATATGACTGTATGCCAATTACAATTATGAAAAACGATAACAGGAAGATAAAAAGCAGGTACGCCTTTAAAAAATGCCGATACGTTATTATTGAATCTTTATTCAATACACGCTCATATACGTTGGTGAGATTTGTTGATAATAACCACAACAAATTAAAAAGTAATATAATAAGTAAGTATTTATTATCGGTATGCCAGGTGGCAGGACTATCAATAAGCAAATAAGAGATAAACATGCTTAAATTAAGCATGAGATAATCAATTGTGAGATTTACGGCTTTAAAAAAAGTTGCGTACCTGTAACTCATTTTTTAACGGTATCGTCCCAATTTAAATTATTTATCTCCTGTAATGTTGCAACCGCGCTGCCAAACTTTGCTACTACAATAGCTGCTGCACTGTTCGCAAAGTCGCAAGCTTCGGCTATCGGCAGTTTATTAGCCAATGCAAAAGCTAACGCTGCAACTACAGTATCACCTGCTCCGGTTACATCATATACATCAATAGCCTTGGTCGGTTTTTTAATCAATACATTATTGCTGTACGCTGCAATCCCATCTTCTGATAAAGTAACAACCACTGTTTCGCAGTTAGTTACTTCAGCTATTTTTTTACAGGCCGCCTCCAGGCTTTCATTATCAACTATTGGTATGCCTGAGGCTAAGGCTGCTTCTTTTCGGTTAGGCTTTACCACGGTAGCTCCGCGATATTTCGACAAATCCTTATTTTTTGAGTCGACAAGCGTTATAATATTACGCTCGTTACATAAACTAATAGCATCTCCTACCAGCTTATCGCTTAAAACACCTTTACAATAATCAGATAATATCAATACATCAATATTATTAATATTTGATTTAAGAATTTCAAACAATTGATTTCCGACAACATCGTCACAGTAAAATTTATCCTCCTTGTCCAGGCGAATGAGCTGATGTTTATTTACCACCACCCTGCTTTTAACCGTAGTACGACGATTTGCATCCTTTGCTAAATAAATAAAGCCAGGAGTAATAGCATCCAACTCGGCTTCGACAACAGTGCGATAATCGTCATCTCCGGTTATGCTGATAATAGAGCCGGTGCAGCCAAAAGCGTGCAGATTTTCCAAAACATTGCCCGCCCCACCTAAAGTGTAGGTATCGCTTTTAACATCAACTATCTGTACAGGCGCCTCGGGTGATATCCTATCGCATGAACCATTGATGTAATGGTCAATCATGATATCGCCCATTACAGCAATTCTTACTTCTTTTGGATAAGGGAAGTTAAATGTTGGCATAGTGTGTTGTTAACAACGAAGATAACTATGTGTTTTATGATATATCAAGCTTGACCCATAGTTCCGCCAAAATTCATCGGAAATCCGGATGGGTCCTCTTGAGTTTTAATACGTCCGTTAGCCGCTTCATACTTTTCGATGTTATCTTCAAGCGCTGTTAAAAGTCTCTTGGCATGCTCAGGCGTAATGATAATGCGAGACTTCACTTTAGCTTTAGGAGTGCCGGGCATAACCCTGATAAAATCAAGCACAAACTCCTGGTTAGAGTGCGTAATTATAGCCAGGTTTGAGTAGACGCCTTCGGCGATCTCTTCAGAAAGTTCAATATTTAACTGGTTTTCGTTTTGTTCTTCCATAGCGTAAAAATAGCAAAAGCCTTCCGTTTTGCGGAAGGCTTTGCCTATTATTATTATTTGCTCTAAATTAAGCTTCTACCTCTTCGGCTTTTGATGCCATTAAGCGGTCAAATTCTTCCTGAGAACCTACGCGTATATTTTCGTACTCGCGTAAACCTGTTCCTGACGGAATTAAGTGGCCAACAATAACATTCTCTTTCAAGCCAAGCATAGTATCTCTCTTACCTGCAATCGCCGCCTCGTTAAGTACTTTAGTAGTTTCCTGGAACGAAGCTGCCGAAATAAACGATTTAGTACCTAATGATGCTCTGGTAATACCTTGCAACACCGGACTTGAAGTTGCAGGAATTGCATCACGCACTTCAACCAGTTTTAAATCTCTGCGTTTTAAGGTCGAATTCTCATCTCTTAGTTTTCTTAGAGAAATGATCTGACCAGCTTTCAATACAGATGAGTCGCCCGGATCGGTTACCACTTTCTTATCGAAAATTTCATCGTTCTCTAACATGAAATCCCAGCTATCAACAGCTTCTTTCTCTAAGAAACGAGTATCGCCGGCATCTTCAATCTGTACTTTTTGCATCATTTGGTGAACGATAACCTCGAAGTGTTTATCATTAATCTTCACCCCTTGTAAACGGTAAACCTCTTGGATACCATTAACCAGGTACTCTTGCACTGCGGCAGGGCCTTTAATAGCCAGAATATCGGCAGGTGATATCGAACCATCAGACAATGGCATACCGGCTTTCACAAAGTCATTATCCTGTACGAGGATGTGTTTTGAAAGTGGTACCAGGTATTTTTTAACCTGTCCATCTTTTGATTCGATGGTAATCTCGCGGTTACCACGTTTTACACCACCTAAAGTTACCACACCGTCAATCTCTGTTACTACAGCAGGGTTTGATGGATTACGTGCCTCGAATAACTCGGTTACACGTGGCAAACCACCGGTAATATCTCGCGTTTTACCTGTTGAACGAGGTATTTTAGCAATAATTTGTCCGGTTTGTAGTTTTTCCCCTTCATCAACTGCGATGTGTGCGCCTACAGGGATGTTGTATCCTTTAATTACGTTGCCTTTGTTATCAGTAACCTGGATGGCAGGGTTTTTAGTTTTATCCCTTGTATCGATAATTACCTTTTCCCGGTGACCCGTTTGCTCATCAGACTCCTCGCGGAAGGTTATACCTTCTAATACAGCCTCGAACTGAGCAATACCTGCAAATTCTGATATGATAACTGCGTTGTATGGGTCCCATGAACAGATACGGTCGCCTTTAGTGATTTTAGCGCCGTCTTTTACATATAAATAAGAACCGTAAGGGATGTTGTTGGTAACAATAACTTTATTGCTACCTTCTTCAATAATACGGAACTCGCCTGAACGGCCTAACACTACATCAACAGTACCTTCTTCAGCAGTCTCATAAGAAACCGTACGAACGTTTTCAAACTCAATGATACCATCAAACTTAGCATTGATCTGTGATTCAGCCGCAATGTTTGATGCGGTACCACCCACGTGGAAGGTACGAAGTGTTAACTGTGTACCCGGCTCACCAATTGACTGAGCAGCAATTACACCCACCGCTTCGCCTTTTTGCACGCGTTTACCGCTTGCCAGGTTACGGCCATAACACAATGCACATACACCACGCTTGCTTTCGCAAGTCAATACTGAACGTATTTCAACGCCCTCTAAAGGCGAGTTCTCGATTTTCTTAGCAACTTCTTCAGTAATATCCTGACCTGCTTCAGCTAACAGTTCGTTAGTGATTGGGTCAAACACATCATGTAATGAAGTACGGCCAAGTATCCGGTCATAAAGTGGTTCAACAATATCTTCATTGTCTTTTAATGCAGTGGTATAAATACCTCTTAAAGTACCGCAATCAACCACACCAACAATCATGTCCTGCGCTACGTCATGTAAACGACGAGTCAGGTAACCAGCATCGGCAGTTTTCAATGCAGTATCCGCCAAACCTTTACGGGCACCGTGGGTTGAGATAAAGTACTCTAATACTGACAACCCTTCTTTAAAGTTTGAAAGAATAGGGTTCTCGATAATCTCACCGCCTGAACCCGATTTTTGAGGTTTTGCCATCAAACCACGCATACCTGCCAACTGACGGATCTGCTCTTTTGAACCACGTGCACCAGAATCCAACATCATATAAACTGAGTTGAAACCCTGATTATCATTACTCAAAATATCCATCACATTCGCGGTTAAGCGGTTGTTGATACGGGTCCAGATATCAATGATCTGGTTATAACGTTCGTTGTTAGTAATGAAACCCATATTATAGTTATTCATTACCTCTTCTACTTGTTTTGAGGCTGTTTCAATAAGCGTTACTTTCTCTGCAGGGATATTGATATCCTTCAGGTTAAATGAAAGGCCACCCTGGAATGCCATTTTAAATCCTAATTCCTTAATATCATCCAGGAACTGGGCTGCACGAGCCATACCGGTAATTTTTACTACCTCACCAATGATATCACGCAGTGATTTTTTGGTTAACAGCTCGTTGATATAACCAACCTCTACAGGTACATGCTCATTAAACAACACGCGGCCAACAGTGGTATCAATTATTTTGGTCACTATTTTACCATCGCGCTCTTTAACGTCAGCTTTAACTTTAATAAATGCATGCAGGTCAAGTTTCTTCTCATTGTAAGCAATAATTACCTCTTCAGACGAGTAGAAAGTTAGTCCTTCGCCTTTTATAACTCTGGTTGCATCAGTTTTACGGCCTTTGGTAATGTAATACAAACCAAGCACCATGTCCTGAGAAGGTACAGTGATTGGCGTACCGTTAGCAGGGTTCAAAATGTTATGCGAAGCCAACATCAATACCTGGGCCTCTAATATTGCCGCATTACCCAGTGGTACGTGTACCGCCATCTGGTCACCGTCAAAGTCGGCGTTGAATGCGGTACAGGTTAAGGGGTGCAGTTGGATAGCTTTACCTTCAACCAATTTCGGCTGGAAAGCCTGGATACCCAAACGGTGCAGCGTAGGCGCACGGTTTAATAACACAGGGTGACCCTTTAATACGTTTTCCAGTATATCCCAAACAAGTGGGTCTTTACGATCGACAATTTTCTTAGCTGATTTTACGGTTTTAACCACACCCCGCTCAATCATCTTGCGGATGATAAATGGTTTGAACAGCTCGGCAGCCATATCTTTTGGTAAACCGCACTCGTGTAGTTTCAGGTTCGGGCCTACAACAATTACCGAACGGGCAGAGTAGTCAACACGTTTACCTAATAAGTTTTGACGGAAACGGCCTTGTTTTCCTTTCAGAATATCTGAAAGTGATTTCAAAGCACGGTTACCTTCAGTTTTTACTGCGTTAACTTTACGTGAGTTATCAAATAACGAGTCGACAGCTTCCTGCAACATACGTTTTTCGTTACGTAAAATTACTTCCGGTGCTTTAATCTCGATCAATCGTTTTAAACGGTTGTTACGGATAATTACACGACGGTAAAGGTCATTTAAGTCAGAAGTAGCAAAACGGCCACCTTCCAATGGTACTAACGGACGCAATTCTGGCGGGATAACCGGAACGATCTTAACGATCATCCACTCAGGGTTGTTTTCTATACGAGTTTTTGAACCACGGAAAGCCTCAACAACCTGTAAGCGTTTTAGCGCTTCATTCTTGCGTTGTTGCGAAGTTTCTGTAGCCGCCTGGTGGCGCAGGCTAAATGATAATTCGTCAAGATCAATACGTTTTAATAATTCTTCCAGAGCTTCGGCACCCATTTTGGCAACGAATTTCTGAGGGTCTTTATCGTCAAGGTATTGGTTTTCTTTCGGAAGAGTATCTAATATATCCAGGTATTCTTCTTCAGTAAGAAAATCCATTTTGTTGATTCCGTCTGATTCTTTAATACCAGGCTGGATAACTACATATCTTTCATAATATATGATCAGATCAAGTTTTTTTGTTGGCAAGCCCAGTAAGTAGCCAATTTTGTTAGGTAACGAACGGAAATACCAGATGTGAGCAACAGGCACCACAAGGTTAATATGGCCCATACGCTCACGACGTACTTTTTTCTCGGTTACTTCAACGCCGCAACGGTCGCACACGATACCTTTGTAACGTATACGTTTGTATTTACCGCAATGGCACTCGTAGTCTTTTACCGGACCAAAAATACGCTCGCAAAATAAACCATCACGTTCAGGTTTATAGGTCCTGTAGTTAATGGTTTCAGGTTTTAAAACTTCACCACTTGAACGCTCAAGAATAGCCTCCGGCGAAGCCAGGCTAATGGTGATAGTAGTAAAATTACTTTTGATTTTATTATCCTTTTTGTAAGACATAGTCTCCTTTGTTTTAATTATTGAATAACTGAATTATTGAATGACTGATTGCTCATTTATATAAGGGGTTGAATTAATCAATAATTCAACCCCTTAATAATTCAATAACTAGTCTAACGTGATATCTAAACCTAAACCTCTAAGCTCATGAACCAATACATTGAATGATTCAGGAACCGACGGCGTAGGCAGATTCTCACCTTTAACAATAGCCTCGTAAGTTTTAGCACGGCCCACAACATCATCAGACTTAACAGTCAAGATTTCTTGCAGGATGTTTGCAGCACCGAATGCTTCAAGAGCCCAAACTTCCATCTCACCAAAACGCTGACCACCAAACTGAGCTTTACCACCCAACGGTTGTTGTGTAATTAATGAGTACGGGCCAATTGAACGTGCGTGCATCTTATCGTCAACCATGTGACCCAGTTTCAGCATGTAGATAATACCTACAGTAGTTTGCTGATCAAAACGATCTCCGGTTAAGCCATTGTATAAGTAGGTACGACCTGACTCAGGTATGCCGGCTTTCTTAACCCAGCCTTCAACCTCGTCATGGCTTGCACCATCAAAGATCGGAGTAGCAAATTTAACGCCCAGCTCTTTACCGGCCCATCCTAATACAGTTTCGTAGATCTGGCCAAGGTTCATACGTGAAGGTACCCCCAGCGGGTTCAACACAATATCAACCGGAGTACCATCTTCCAGGAAAGGCATATCCTCGTCGCGTACAATACGTGCAACGATACCCTTGTTACCGTGACGGCCTGCCATTTTATCACCTACTTTAAGCTTACGCTTTTTAGCAATATAAACTTTAGCCATTTGTACGATACCTGATGGAAGCTCATCACCCACACTAATCGCAAATTTATCACGACGGTAAGCACCCAACTCTTCGTTTAACTTAATGTTGTAGTTATGAAGCAAAAGTTTGATCTGATCATTCTTATCATCATCAGTTGTCCATTTAGTTGGGTTGATGTTTTCGTAGTTAAGCTCGGTTAATATCTTCTGAGTAAACTTAACACCTTTTGGTACCAACAGCTCTTTGTAAACGTTGCTAACACCTTGCGATGTTTTACCGTTTACAATTTCAAACAACTTTTCGATCAAAGTATTCTTCAGATCTTTAAGTACTTTTTCATGTTTAATATCCAATTTTTCAATCTGTGCTTTTTCTTCTGCTTTAGTAGTTTTCTTAGCACGAGAGAACAATTTGGTATCAATTACCACACCGGCAATTGACGGCGGAGTTTTCAACGAAGCGTCTTTTACGTCGCCTGCTTTGTCACCAAATATCGCACGCAACAGTTTCTCTTCCGGCGATGGGTCCGACTCGCCTTTCGGAGTGATCTTACCAATCAGGATGTCGCCTTCTTTAACCTCGGCACCGATACGGATAATACCGTTCTCATCAAGGTCTTTAGTAGCTTCTTCTGATACGTTAGGAATATCAGGTGTCAATTCCTCTTCACCACGTTTGGTATCACGCACCTCTAATTCAAACTCTTCAACGTGGATTGAAGTAAATATATCCTGAGATACCACACGCTCAGAGATAACGATAGCATCCTCAAAGTTATAACCTTGCCAAGGCATGAACGCCACTTTAAGGTTACGGCCCAGAGCAAGCTCACCATCCTGAGTTGCGTAGCCCTCGCAAAGCACCTGTCCTTTTTCAACACGTTCGCCTTTCTTAACAATTGGTTTCAGGTTGATAGTTGTGCTTTGGTTGGTTTTCTTGAACTTGGTCAAGATATAGCTTCTTGAATCGCCTTCGAAAGAAACCAAACGGTCCATTTCATTACGATCATATTTAATTACAATCTGGTTAGCATCCACATATTCAACTATACCATTGCCTTCGGCGTTGATCAGCGTACGTGAATCTTTTGCTACACGACCTTCCAGACCGGTACCAACAATTGGCGCCTCAGGACGTAATAGCGGAACGGCCTGGCGCTGCATGTTTGAACCCATTAATGCACGGTTAGCATCATCATGCTCCAGGAATGGAATCAATGAGGCTGCTATAGATGTGATCTGGTTTGGAGCAACGTCCATCAAATCCAATCTTTCCGGCTCGATGATTGGGAAGTCACCCTCAAAACGAGCTTTTACTTTTGGCGTAGCAAACTCACCATTGTCATCATAAACCGCATTTGCCTGACCAATGGTTTTACCGTCTTCATCTTCGGCAGATAAATAGATAACCGGTTCTTGAACTTGTACCTTACCTTCAACCACCCGTTTGTACGGAGTTTCGATAAAGCCTAAGTTGTTGATTTTGGCGTGTACGCAAAGCGATGAAATCAAACCGATATTTGGACCTTCAGGAGTTTCGATGGTACATAACCTACCGTAGTGGGTATAGTGAACGTCACGAACCTCGAAGCCTGCGCGCTCACGCGACAGACCACCAGGGCCTAAGGCTGACAGACGACGCTTATGCGTAATCTCTGCCAGTGGATTGGTTTGATCCATAAACTGTGATAACTGGTTAGTTCCAAAGAACGAGTTGATCACAGATGATAGGGTACGTGCGTTGATCAGGTCGGTTGGCGTAAACACCTCGTTGTCACGGATGTTCATACGCTCACGAATGGTACGAGCCATACGTGCTAAACCAACACCAAACTGAGCATATAATTGCTCACCTACGGTACGTACACGGCGATTTGACAAGTGATCAATATCATCCACCTCAGCTTTTGAGTTGATTAATTTGATCAGGTATTTAACTATCGCAATGATATCTTGTTTAGTTAACACCTTAGTCTCTTCTGATGTATTAAGTTGTAATTTGCGATTAATGCGGTAACGACCTACATCACCCAAATCATAACGTTTGTCAGAGAAGAATAAACGATCGATGATACCACGAGCAGTTTCCTCATCAGGTGGTTCAGCGTTACGTAATTGACGGTAGATATGCTCAACCGCTTCTTTCTCTGAGTTTGAAGTATCCTTTTGTAAGGTATTATATATAATGGTGTAATCACCACTGGTAGAAGCATCTTCTTTATTTAAGATGATGGTTTTCACGCCGGCATCGATAATCATATCGATATGATCGTCTTCAAGCACGGTTTCACGCTCCAGGATAATTTCGTTACGGTCAATAGAAACTACTTCGCCGGTATCTTCATCCACAAAGTCTTCAACCCATTTCTTTAAAACTCTTGCAGCCAATTTGCGGCCGATGAACTTTTTAAGACCTGACTTGCTAACCTTAACCTCGTCAGCCAATTCAAATAACTCTAAAATGTCTTTATCAGAGTCATAACCAATGGCACGTAGCAGGGTAGTTACCGGGAATTTCTTTTTACGGTCGATATAGGCATACATTACGTTATTAACGTCTGTAGCAAACTCAATCCATGAACCTTTGAAAGGGATAACACGGGCAGAGTATAACTTAGTACCGTTAGTGTGGCGGCTTTGGCCAAAGAATACGCCCGGCGAACGGTGTAACTGCGATACAATTACACGCTCAGCACCGTTGATTACAAAAGTTCCTTTTGGGGTCATGTATGGGATAGTACCCAGGTACACATCCTGAACAATTGTTTCGAAATCTTCGTGCTCAGCATCATTACATGATAAACGAAGTTTTGCCTTCAACGGTACGCTGTAGGTTAATCCGCGCTCAATACACTCGCGTATATCGTAGCGTGGCGGATCAATAAAATAATCAAGAAACTCCAGGACGAAGATGTTTCTTGAATCTGAAATTGGAAAGTTTTCGGCAAACACTTTAAACAAGCCTTCTTTATGGCGATTGTCTGAAGTTGTTTCTAATTGAAAAAATTCCTGAAAAGATTGCAACTGCACATCCAGAAAATCCGGGTATTCAAGTACCTTTCTGCTGGTTGCAAAGTTTACTCTTTGATTTTTGTTGTTTGCCAAGGTATTTTAATTTTAGTTAACTAACTTTTGTCGACGTGAGATTTAGGTATGAGATATGAGATAATATGTTTTGAGATCATTGCCTGACCTTTGCTTAATTTGGACCCTGCAAATCTCATATCTCTTATCCGGTCTCAAATCCACTATCAAACCTTTATAAACAGCAATAGACCCCGACCAAAAACGGTCGGAGTCTGATGCTATACGTGTTGTGATTAATTACTTAACCTCAACTACTGCTCCGGCTTCTTCTAATTGAGCTTTAAGAGATTGAGCTTCTTCTTTAGATACACCTGTTTTTAATTCTTTTGGTGCACCGTCAACAAGATCTTTAGCTTCTTTCAAACCAAGACCGGTTAAGTCTTTTACTAATTTAACAACAGCTAATTTTTGACCACCTGCTTCTTTCAGGATTACATCAAATGCTGTTTGCTCAGCAGCAGCTGGAGCAGCGTCACCGCCGTCAGCAGCAGGAGCTGCAACAGCTACAGCTGCAGCAGCTGGCTCAATACCGTACTCATCTTTTAAGATCTGAGCTAATTCGTTTACTTCTTTTACTGTCAAGTTTACCAACTGTTCAGCAAATGCTTTTAAATCCGCCATTATATTATGTTTTTTACTTTAATACTTGTTTAAATAATCAAACTTTAAGGTGTTTGAATTAACCTCTTTCTTGTAATGTTTTTACTAATCCTGCTATTGTGTTTCCGCCTGATTGCAGTGCAGATACAACATTTTTCGCTGGTGATTGCAATAAGCCGATAACTTCACCGATCAATTGTTCCTTAGATTTTAATTTAATTAAGGCATCGATCTGGTTATCGCCAATAAATATTGCCGAGTCAATATAAGCTGCTTTTAAAACTGGTTTATCACCTTGTTTTCTTAACTGTTTAATCAACTTTGCCGGAGCAGTTGCTGATTTTGAGAAAAGTATAGATGATGAGCCTTTTAATACATCATATATTTCAGTGTAATCGCCATCGGCCGCTTCCATAGCTTTTTTGATCAAGCTATTTTTTGCTACCTGCATTTTGATGTCACTGTCGAAACATTTACGACGGATATCGTTAATTTTTGCAACTGTTAAATCAGAGGTATCAGTAATATAAAAATTACCGTACTCTTTCATTTGCTCAGAGAGGGCAAGAACAAGGTCGTGTTTTTCTTCTTTATTCATGATTAAATTCCCGCTACTGATTTTGTTTCTACTGTTATCCCTGGAGACATAGTTGAAGAGATATGAATGCTCTTGAAATATGTACCTTTTGCTGCTGACGGTTTCAATTTAGAGATGATCTGCAATACTTCTAATGCGTTCTCATAAATTTTTTCAGCAGGGAAAGATGATTTTCCTATTGAGGTATGAATGATACCGGTTTTATCAACCTTGAAATCGATTTTACCACCTTTTACCTCAGTTACAGCTTTACCAACTTCGGTAGTTACTGTACCTGATTTAGGGTTAGGCATTAAGTTACGCGGACCAAGCACACGGCCTAATCTACCTACTTTAGCCATTACACTTGGCATAGTGATGATAATATCAACATCAGTCCATCCACCTTCAATTTTGGCGATATAGTCATCCAAACCCACAAAATCTGCACCTGCGTCTTTAGCTTCTTGCTCCTTGTCTGGAGTACAAAGTACTAATACACGTACAGTTTTACCGGTTCCATGAGGCAATGTTGCAATACCACGTACCATTTGATTGGCTTTACGAGGGTCAACACCTAAACGCACATCTATATCAACTGATGCGTCAAATTTAGTTAAGGATAATTCCTTCACTAAAGACGCTGCATCTTGTAAGGTATACGATTTATTAGCCTCAATTTTGGAGAGCGCCACTTTTTGATTTTTTGTTAATCTAGCCACTGTCTTAAACTGATTTGTATAAATTAATTAATTCCAGGGTGCCGTACCTGATACGGTAATCCCCATACTGCGGGCAGTACCTGCCACCATTTTCATGGCTGATTCTACTGTAAACGCATTTAAATCAGTCATTTTATCTTTGGCGATAGTCTCAACCTGATCCCAACTTACGTTAGCAACCTTTTTACGGTTAGGCTCTGCCGAACCACTCTTTAAACCTGAAACTTCCATTAACTGGATAGCTACAGGGGGAGTTTTAATGATAAAATCGAAAGATTTGTCAACATAAACAGTTATAACCACAGGTAACACTTTACCAGGTCTGTCCTGGGTACGTGCGTTGAACTGCTTGCAAAACTCCATAATGTTCACACCTTTTGCACCCAATGCAGGGCCAATTGGTGGAGATGGATTTGCAGCACCGCCCTTCACTTGCAGCTTAACCATTGCACCGACTTCTTTTGCCATTTTGCTTTTATTTTAATTATCAATGTTATAAAGTGGAAGCTATGTAACATTTACGCTCTTTGAGCAATGATTAAAGGTTAGAGACCGGGTAATTAGTCTCGCCTCGAAAATCAGCTCTTAAATATTTTGGGTGTTGATGACAGAAATTAGCACTTCCTTATTAATTTCTGATCTCCAATCACTAATCTCTTTTACTACTCCTTCTCAACCTGCATGTAATTCAATTCAAGCGGCGTACGGCGGCCGAATATCTTTACCATTACTTTGAGTTTCTTTTTCTCTTCGTTTACTTCTTCAATCACACCACTAAAGCCATTAAACGGCCCATCCATTACTTTAACATTCTCGCCAACGTAATATGGCACGTTCATGGTTTCGCCTTGTGCACTCATCTCGTCAACCTTACCTAAAATACGGTTAACCTCTGCCTGGCGTAATGGAATTGCATTACCTGCTTTATCTCCCAGAAAACCAATAACGCTGTTCACATTTTTAATTATATGTTCCAGCTCACCGTCTAATTGAGCTTCCATTAATACATAACCCGGAAAGTAGTTACGCTCTTTGGCTATCTTCTTTCCGTCACGCATTTGATAATACTTCTCTGTAGGTATTAATACCTGAGGTACCAAATGGCTGATGCCCAAACGGGTTATCTCGGCGTCTATATATTGTTTAACTTTTTTTTCCTTGCCGCTTATGGCGCGTACAACGTACCATTTTAATTGATCACTCATCCTTACTATATATTAAGCTAGTGAACTATAAAATTTATCAAGCAAGAGGCCAATAATCTGATCCATTCCAAATATCAGCAGAGCAATAATAATCGCTGCTACCAATACTAACACTGAGCTGCTTTGCAGCTCACGCCAGGTTGGCCAGGTTACTTTCTGGGTCAACTCGATGTAAGACTCTTTAATATATTCGGATACGTTAGCCATTCTGATTATTTGCTATTAGGCACGGGAACAAGGATTCGAACCCTGATCAAAGGTTTTGGAGACCTCTATTCTACCATTGAACTATTCCCGTGTGTAAAACCTTCTATTATCGAAGGAACATTATAATATTGATAAAGTACCCTGGCATAACGCCGGGGTACTTTACAAAAAAATTAACCGTTTTTATTTCCCTTAAAGGGGTTGAAATTAAGCGATAATTTCAGTTACCTGGCCAGCACCAACGGTTCTGCCACCTTCACGGATAGCGAAACGTAAGCCTTTTTCCATTGCGATAGCGTTAATCAATTTTACAGTGATTGTAACGTTATCACCAGGCATAACCATTTCTACACCTGCATCAAGTGAAATTTCACCTGTTACGTCAGTTGTACGGAAATAAAATTGCGGGCGATATTTGTTGAAGAATGGAGTGTGACGGCCACCTTCAGCTTTTGATAATACGTAAACTTCTGCTTTGAAATCAGTGTGAGGAGTTACTGAACCTGGTTTGCAGATAACCATACCACGACGGATATCAGTTTTCTCAATACCACGTAACAATAAACCTACGTTGTCACCAGCTTCACCACGGTCAAGGATTTTGCGGAACATCTCAACACCAGTTACGGTAGATTTTAAGTTCTCAGCACCCATACCCAAGATATCAACAGGCTCACCAGAGTTGATTACGCCACGCTCGATACGACCTGTAGCAACAGTACCACGACCAGTAATTGAGAATACGTCCTCAACCGGCATCAAGAATGGAAGTTCTGTCAAACGCGGAGGAATTGGAATATAGTTATCAACAGCGTCCATCAATTCCATAATTTTTGTAACCCATTTTGGATCTGCGTTCAAGCCACCCAAAGCAGAACCTTGAATTACCGGAATATCATCACCTGGGAAGTCATAGAATGACAACAACTCACGAATTTCCATTTCAACAAGTTCTAACAACTCAGGATCGTCAACCATGTCAACTTTGTTCATGAAAACTACAAGAGCAGGTACACCTACCTGACGAGCTAACAGGATGTGCTCGCGAGTTTGTGGCATCGGACCGTCAGTTGCAGCAACAACGATGATAGCACCGTCCATTTGAGCAGCACCGGTAACCATGTTTTTCACATAGTCAGCGTGACCTGGACAGTCAACGTGAGCATAGTGACGGTTAGCAGTTGAATACTCAACGTGCGCTGTATTGATAGTAATACCACGTTCCTTTTCTTCAGGAGCTGAGTCAATTGATTCAAATGAACGCGCTTCTGATAAACCTGCATCACTTAATACTTTTGTGATAGCTGCGGTAAGGGTTGTTTTACCGTGGTCAACGTGACCGATTGTACCGATGTTTAAGTGCGGCTTACTGCGGTCAAACTTTTCTTTTGCCATGATTTAATCTTTATTTGTAGGTTAATTTATATACTTCGTTAATAATACGTTTTAAACGTTGAGCCAACAATGGGATTTGAACCCATGACCTCTTCCTTACCAAGGAAGTGCTCTACCCCTGAGCTACGTCGGCTTATTTAGTTCATTTGTTCAGTAGTTCAATTTATCATTGGTGAGATTGGTACCACTAATGAACTATTAACTAATGAACCAATGAGCTTTCCAAGAGCGGAAGACGAGGTTCGAACTCGCGACCTATAGCTTGGAAGGCTATCGCTCTACCAACTGAGCTACTTCCGCTTTTTTTTAATTAGTGAATGAGCGAGTTATTGAATTATTGATTTTTAAGTTATTCACTCAATCAATAATTCGCTAATTCACTCATTCAAAATTAGTGGGGGGAGAAGGATTCGAACCTTCGTAGCCGAAGCAACGGATTTACAGTCCGTCCCATTTGACCGCTCTGGTATCCCCCCAACTTGTTAACTATTAAATTGTTGAATTATTGAGTCAATCAATAATTCGCTAAATCAACATTTAACTGAGCCTCCTATCGGGATCGAACCAATGACCTACTGATTACAAGTCAGTTGCTCTACCAGCTGAGCTAAGGAGGCTTATTTTGCCTGTCTGCTATGCAATCTTAAGATCGTTTAGCAATTAACCGTAAAAACATCCGGCTAATTATTAGGCTTGATAATTTTTTATTTTAAAGAACCGTCCGTTTCGTTGAAGAAGTGTGATACATACCTCTCCGAAAGGGATTGCAAATTTACAAATAAATAACGCCTTGCAAAATTTTTTATCAAAAAAAATCGACAGCCCTTCCGACTGTCGATTTTTTAAAAATATTATGGGTTTTTAAATCTTAAAATTCTTCTTCTGCCGAAGTCAGTACAACCTTTTTAACCTGCTGAGCAGCAATCTCTTTCTTTGTTTTATGTTTGGCAATTTGTTTGCGCAGGCTTTCAATGGCAAGGTCTGTTGCCTCCTCGAAAGTTTTACATTGCTCCTTCGCAAAAATTTGATTGCCGGGTAACTGCAGTTTGATCTCTGTGATTTTATTAGCCTCGTCTTCTACATTTTCCAATTTTAAATAAACCTCGCCATTTATAATATTATCATAAAAGGTCTCCAGCTTGTCTGCTTTTTTCTGAATGAACTCCAATAATCCCTTGTCTGCAGTAAAATGAATTGATTGCACTGTAATTTTCATGGTTCCTCCTTTTTATGCCTTTGGATGGGCTAGTTTATATATAGATTTTAATCGTTCAACAGAGTTATGCGTATAGATCTGAGTGGCGCTCAGGTTAGCATGCCCCAATAACTCTTTTATCGCATTTAGGTCTGCTCCCGCATTTAAGAGGCTGGTGGCAAAGGTATGCCTCAGCACATGGGGACTTTTTTTATTTTGGGTTGATATATGAGATAGATATTTATGCACGGTCAAATAAATTAGTTTTGGATATGCATTTGCCCCTTTATCTGTAACGATCAACGCTAACGAATTGTTACTAAAATTTTCACTTTTCTTTAACTCATTGTATTTCAGCAATAAGTTTAATAATTCCTGGTTAATAGGAATGATGCGCTCTTTGTTACGCTTACCTAAAACCTTCACTGTACCTTCATATAAATTAATATCGGCATCTTTTACGCCTAACAATTCAGACAGACGCATGCCGGTGCCAAAAAGCATCTCAATTATAAGTTTATCGCGGGTTCCTCTAAAATCATCACTAAAAACCTCGCCGTTATCCAGCATTTGAGTAAGACGCGCATCCTCAACTACAACAGGTAAATGCTTAGCTATTTTTGGAGTGATTATTTTTGATGTCGGATTAATGGCAATAACCCCTTCCTGAACCAGAAACTTAAAGTATTTGCGCAGTGTCGCAACTTTACGGTTTATGGTGGTTGAGGTAAACCCTTCGTTCATGAGCTCGACCATCCAATTGCGTATCTGGTGATGGGTAACTTCTTGCGGATGTGTTATTGGCTGACCCGGATCCTGGATAAAATTCATGAACTGATCCAGGTCTGACCGGTAGGCTGATACAGTATGAGGTGAGTACCTTTTTTCGAATTTAATATATTGTATAAACCGGTCTAAAAACATAAAAACTACTTGCACATCCTGCAAAATGAATGTACAAATAGTTTATATATGTTTACAAGAAAAACTGAAATTCTTTTACAAAGAACTAAACAGTTGTATCAAGGTTCATGTTTTGTTTGTAAATGGCATGCTTAATCTCATGACGACGGGCCACAGATTTTTTCTCAAATGCCTGACGGCTACGAAGCTCGCGCAACACACCTGTCTTTTCAAATTTCTTTTTGAAGCGTTTTAATGCCTTATCTAAAGATTCGCCTTCTTTAACGTTGATTATGATCATATCCAATATACCTCCTTTCGGGAGGGCAAATGTACACACAATCTTTTGATTTACAAATAGGTTTTAAAGAATTAATGTGATAAGATTCAGACACTTGATTACTTGTCAAAAACTGTCAGCTTATCCAAAACGATATCCGGCTCCAAATATCCATGAACCATCGTCCGCTTGATGCCCTGATACTCGGTTCTTTACCAGTAATATTAATTACGTGCAGGGCTGTCTTTCCTCATCTTATAAAAGATCCCGGTTTATTATATTCAATACCTTTACCTAATATATCATGAAAACTGACCCTGTCTTCATAAACAATATGATCACCAGCAATTACCTGATTTACGAATTTCTGATTTTCAATTACGTTGGACGATACTACATAATTCCGCAAGAATCGGGTTTTAAGACGTTTCGCGCGGCAGTAATTTTGTAGGGTAAATGATTATTAGCATGGAAACACAAAACGAGATTGACTATAAAAGAATTGCCGAAGCCATTGAATTTTTGAGGATCAACTATAAACGGCAGCCAACCCTTGAAGAAGCCGCTGAGCAGGTAAACCTTAGTCCCTTCCACTTTCAGCGGATGTTTAAGGATTGGGCTGGGGTAACTCCAAAGCAGTTTTTGCAATATCTAAGTGTCGAGCACGCAAAATCTATTTTAAAAGACAAACAGGCCTCTTTATTTGACACAGCTTTTGAAACGGGCTTGTCAGGTACAGGTCGCCTGCACGATTTATTCATTAAGGTTGAAGGCATGACACCCGGCGAATACAAAAACGGGGGAGAGCAGCTCAACATTAACTACAGCTATGCCGAAAGTCCGTTTGGGAGCATTATAGTCGCCTCGACCGGTAAAGGTATTTGCTACATGGCTTTTGTAGACGGCACTAATGACGAAGCGCTGATCGAACTAAAAAACAAATTTCCTAACGCCATGTACACTCAATTTTTAGATACCTTTCAACAAAATGCCCTTTTCATTTTCACACAGGACTGGAGCAAACTAAACAATATCAAGCTGCATTTAAAAGGCACACCTTTTCAACTTAAAGTTTGGGAAACGTTGTTGAAGGTCCCCATTGGCGGGTTGACCACTTACGGTAGCCTGGCGAATGACCTAAAGAACCCGAACGCCTGTCGTGCGGTGGGCTCGGCAGTGGGTGGCAACCCGGTAGCTTTTTTGATTCCCTGTCACCGCGTTATCAGATCGAGCGGCGAAACAGGGCAATATCACTGGGGTAGTCAACGTAAGAATGCAATGCTGGGCTGGGAGGCCGCTCAAACAGCTAAGGCGTCATGATCAATCACCTGGATTTAGGTCTTACAACTTTTTCCCGGTTCAGAGCTTTACAATTACTGCTGGTAACTGGCCAAATAACGTTGGTCGGCAACCGGAAATTAAAGATCTATGGTAAAATATATTGTGGTGCGGGTAAACGCATGAAACCTGCAAATAGAGTATTCTTTACTGATGAGCAAGAAGCCCTGACCGCAGGTTACCGTCCTTGCGGACACTGCATGCCTCATGAATATAAACTTTGGAAACAACAATATGGAAATTAATCCACCGAATATAACTAACCTCCTGCCTTATGATGGCATCGTAAATTATTATGGCAAAGTAATGTCTGCCGACAAAGCCGACCATTACCTTGACAACTTGCTCAGTACCGTCCAATGGAAAAACGACGAAGCAATTATCTTCGGCCGCCATATCATTACTAAAAGAAAAGTGGCCTGGTATGGCGACGACGGATATAGTTATACTTATAGCAACACTACTAAACAAGCTTTACCATGGACCAAAGAATTATTGGAGCTGAAAGCGCTGGTTGAAAAACTAACCGGCGAAAAATTCAACTCATGCCTGCTCAATCTGTATCATGACGGCAACGAAGGCATGGCCTGGCATAGCGATGATGAAAAATCTTTAGGTAAAGACGCCTCCATTGCTTCATTAAGTTTTGGCGCCGAGCGAAAATTCACGCTCAAACATAGGGTTACCAAGCAACCGGTGGCTTTAATATTAGAACATGGCAGCTTACTGGTAATGAAAGGCACTACTCAAACGCATTGGTTGCATAGCCTGCCTAAATCAACAAAAATCAAAAACCCCACGAGTAAATCTTACTTTCAGGACAATGATTTAAAGCAAAAAGTGTCGAATGATCGGCACCTTTTGCTTATCGTAATATCTCCCGGCTGATAACGATCTTTTGAATTTCTGAAGTCCCCTCGCCTATGGTGCACAGCTTGGCATCGCGATAGAATTTCTCTACCGGAAAATCTTTGGTGTAGCCGTAGCCGCCAAATATTTGAACTGCCTCGGTAGCTGTGCGTACCGCGACTTCGGACGCATAATATTTAGCCATGGCTGATTGCTTGGTTACCGGCAAGTGGCGGTTCTTCAAATCGGCAGCTTGCATAATGAGCAGCTCGGCAGCTTCAATCTCTGTGGCCATATCGGCCAGTTTGAATGATATGCCCTGGAAATTTGAAATTGGCTGGCCAAATTGTTTACGTTCTTTCGAATAAGTCAATGCTGCTTGAAAAGCGCCTTTGGCAATTCCCAACGATAAAGCAGCTATGGAAATACGACCGCTATCCAAAACCGACATTGCCTGTGTAAAGCCTTGTCCTTCTATTCCTAACAGGTTCTCTTTAGGTACACGGCAATTGTCAAACACTAATTCAGTGGTTTCAGAAGCACGCATACCCAGCTTGTTTTCTTTTTTACCATGGGTAAAGCCTGGTGTTCCTTTTTCAATCACCAGGGCCGAAATTCCATGCGAATCGCCCTTCTCGCCGGTGCGTACCATTACTACCGCAATGTTACCCGATTTACCATGAGTTATCCAGTTCTTTGACCCGTTAACTACGTAATAATCACCATCCGGTACCGCAGTTGTACTCATGTGTAACGCATCTGAACCGGTATTGGCCTCTGTTAGCCCCCAGGCACCTATCCACTCGGCGGTAGCCAGTTTGGGCAGCCATCTTTTCTTTTGCTCCTCGTTACCGAAAGCCAGAATATGGCCGGTGCAAAGTGAGTTGTGCGCTGCAACTGAAAGCCCTATCGACCCGCATACTTTAGCTATCTCAGATATCACAGTCACATATTCAAAATAACCGAAGCCGGAGCCGCCATATTCTTCGGGCACCAAAACACCCATCATGCCCAACTCACCCAGTTGCTTAAACAGTTCAACAGGAAAGGTTTGCGACTCATCCCACTCCATTACATGCGGTCGTATATTTTTTTCGGCAAAATCGCGTGCCATTTGCGCTACCATTGCCTGGTTGTCATCAGATGAAAAATTATATCCACTGGATACATCTGTTAATAAAGCGTCCATAATCATAGATTTTCATTAAAATAACGTTGATTGTAACGCTATAGTTTTACTTCAGCCTACTGTAAAAAGGGACGATTTCAGTATCCGGTACAGATTATAGGTTTAGTGAGTTTAAACCTATTTATTGCTCCATTATTACGGCTAAATATTTTTATAGGAAAAATAAACATGAATTAATAAAAATCCATAACAGATACTATTAATTAAAACATTAACTATTAAATAGCGTATACTTATTATAAACCTGATACTTAAACCTTTCCAACGCACCAAATACCTGATTATAAACTTCTCTTCCCCCTCACATTTAATTGAACGAGTAAGCAAACCTTTATAAAAACTTAATTAAGAATTATGAAAAGACAACTAAACTGTAACCTTCCGAAATCTTACATTTTACCAAGATCAGGCATTAAACTGTTGGTTATAGCGGCACTGGGGTTGAGCCTCACTATTGCCAGCTGTAAAAAAGAGTCGCTTAAAACCGGCAGCCCCGACACCATTACCGCAAATCCAACAAATGTAGCTATGGTGACCTTCCCCGCTAAAAGCGAAGCTTTGTTGGCCATGCAGGTTTACAACAATCACTTCTATCACCAGTATGGAACCTATGGCCCATCATACAAATCGTATTACTACAAAGACGATGGCCATACCGGCCGCATGGATTTCTGGACTCAGCAAGAAGCTATAGAAATGCTGATAGACGCCTACGTAGCTAACCCAAGTACCGATTTTCTGAATAAGATTCAATACCTGTACAATGGCGTTCGCGATGGCTACGGAACCCTATGGACAAGTAACATCTATAACGATGACGTAGTTTGGGGTTCATTGATGTGTATACGGGCTTACCACCTTACCAACGACGGCGGCCAGCTTGACATGGCCAAAAACAATTTTAATATGATGTGGAACCGCGCCTGGGACACTACTGTATTAGGCGGTGGCCTTTGGTGGAATACTAACAACAACACCAAGAACACATGTGTAAATGCCCCGGCTGTTATCTGCGCCATGCTGATATACCAAGCCACCGGCGACGCAACCTACAAAACCAAGGCCAAGCAAATTATGGATTGGATGGTAAGTAAACTTTATGACTCGAGTACCGGCGAAGTAAAAGGAGCCATTATTCCTAATGGAACAATAACCGAAGGCGCATTGAGCTATACCCAGGGCACTTTCATTGGCGCATGCGATTTATTACGCACTTACTATCCATCTGTTGATTACCTGGGTATGGGTAAAAAAGCCATGGATTATGCCAAGGCCCATTTATGCATTACAGCGGGTGGTATCCTGAATGATGAAAACGGGAATGCCGATACCCAGGGCATGAAAAGCATATTTGCCCGCTGGGCCTGTCAGTTTGTACAGCACACCGGCACCGTCAGCACATATGGTGCCTGGTTGGATCTGAATGCCGGCCAGGCCTGGTCTATCCGCAACTCGTCAGGCTTGATGTGGAATACCTGGGGTACCCGTACTTCTGACACCCAGATATTGAATGCATTTCAAACTACTTGCGGCGTTTCTATGATGAATAACGCTTATCTGTATCACTAGACAAAGACGCGAAGCATCGCGTCTCTACATCTTGCTCGTTTAATCATATATTATAACAAAAAGGTTCGGGTTTATGATCCGAACCTTTTTGTTATATGACCTATTGTAGAGACGCGATGCTTCGCGTCTTACGACATCTTGCTCGTTTAATCATATATAAAACAAACAGGTTCGGGTTTACGACCCGTACCTGTTTGTTTTATGACCTATTGTAGAGACGCGATGCTTCGCGTCTTACGACATCTTGCTCGTTTAATCATATATAAAACAAACAGGTTCGGGTTTACGACCCGTACCTGTTTGTTTTATGACCTATTGTAGAGACGCGATGCTTCGCGTCTTACGACATCTAGCTCGTTTAATCATATATAAAACAAACAGGTTCGGGTTTACGACCCGTACCTGTTTGTTTTATGACCTATTATAGAGACGCGATGCTTCGCGTCTTACGACATCTTGCTCGTTTAATCATATATAAAACAAACAGGTTCGGGTTTACGACCCGTACCTTTTTGTTATATGACCTATTGTAGAGACGCGATGCTTCGCGTCTTACGACATCTTGCTCGTTTAATCATATATAAAACAAACAGGTTCGGGTTTACGACCCGTACCTGTTTGTTTTATGACCTATTGTAGAGACGCGATGCTTCGCGTCTTACGACGGCGGACATTGGGCAACGCATAACAGATATCATCTATTATAAAATTTATCTTCCTGCCATTTAACCGGATTTTCTGTGATATATTCTGCTATGCATTGATATTCTTTATTCGAACTGATAATATGATCGTGAAAACGCGTTTGCCAATTAAATGGGATATCATGTTTTCTTGCATACATGGTAACAGCCGATTTAAAACCACGAATAATAGATGCCAGATTTTTTGATTGTGATCCGAATTGATTTTTCGCGTCGAAAATGCGGTGCATTAAGTCTTTGCTATTATGATTGTCTAAGACGCAGTGCATCGCGTCTCTACGATCTTGGTGATTATAAGAATTTTCGTCTATATAAATAATACCGTGAAAATGGTTTGGCATCACTACATATTCTTGCAGTTCTAAATTCATATCTGGTCTTAATGCAGGCGTTTTTAACCATTCATTCTCTACACATTTTCCGAGATCGTTTAATTGCATTATCTGATCGTTACATTCGTTTTGCACAGACGCAATGCATTGCGTCTCTACGTCGATATTCCCGAAAAAACATCCCGGTCTGCCGTACAAATCGTAATGAAATACAGCCCATTATCGCCATAATCCCAGGTTTGCAACCGGGCGGATGGTATTCTGTGTTTGTTTCGGTAAAGGTCTGTCATATAATATTGATGCCATCATTGTGTCGTCGTCGTTGTCGTGGTCATCGTCGTGGAGACGCGATGCTTCGCGTCTCCTATCGCGTCTCTCTATTGTGTCAATGTGTCACCTGCGTTCCGACGTAATGCAATTCGGTTAGGAGACGCGAAGCATCGCGTCTCTACACGGCGTGCACTTACCTTTTTAAATCGGTAGGTAACGTGGACGCATTATTCGCCTTTCCCCTCAAAATCTTACTTGTTGCCTGCGCCAATTGCAGGTACCAATCAGACGGCAACGCCAATCCATCCTGATCTAATGAAAGGAACTTCTCATCTGCCGGGCGCTCTGCCGCAGTCGGTGCGGCTTTGTACATAGCAGTACCTTCATCTATTTCGTCATACATTGCTATATAAACCATATTTACACCGGCGTTGAGCACATTATAACTTTGGTGCCAGTAAAATTCGCCGCCGTTACGTGGTATCTGGTTAAACTTACTCTTACCATGCCTTAAATTATACCAGGAAAAACCAGGAAAAATGACAGGCATGTAAGCAATGTTATGCGCGTCGCAATAAGCCTTATCAGGTATTACTGAACGGTCGCGAAAACGGTCGGCACCGTTGTTATCTCCGAAACGGCCCACCGCCCAGGGGCTGATAATGTCCATTTTGTTATAAATAGCTCTCCACTCGTTCACATTGGTTGTCCAGGTATCGTTGATACCACCCATAATGGTGGCCCGATATTTAGCCGGCGCATTTTTATGGAACCAATCCAGCAGTGAATCTGCCTGCGCTACCGATGCGAAGGGCGTTGTATGATCAAAGCCCAGCCCCCAGATAGATAACAACGGTTTGCCATTATGATGCAAATATGATTTACCTGCAGTAACATGCAACGAGTCGACCAGGAACATCCAGTCTTTTATCAGGTCTTTCTTCCAGTTTGGCCCGGCACCTGATATATCGTACATAATACAATAAACACGCTTGTATTTCTCGCTGGCCTTTTGCACGTTGCGCACCACCTGGTTAAAGTGCCTGCGTCCGCCGCGCGAGCGGATATCGCTGATAAAACGTTGTTCAAACACACCATCAAGTTCATGCTCCATCATCCATTTAAAATGTACATCAACCGCGCCATATTTATAAGCCGAGTACAATTTAGCCGGCCTACCATCAGGATAATGCATGTTGGTGGCTTCGGTTACGTCGTCAGGGTATTCGCGCATGTCGGGCCACACATCAAAATCAGCGTTCTTAGCGTCGGGCGAGTTGCCGCCGAAATAATGCCGCCACACCTTATTTTCAGAGCCATCATCAGGCGTGGCGTGCCAGCCCTGGTAACCAAACATTACTTTACCATTTAAGGTGGTAGTAGTGGGTATGTATTTTTGCGCGATGCTGCTCAGTGACATCAACACAAAGGCGGCAATTACCGTAGCTGCTTTCATATCATGGTTTATTTAGTATTCGGCCAATATTATTATTTTATTGCTGATGGGTGCTATACGTTCTTTTCCTTTCAAAAATCCCAATCCCACTACAAAACTAAAACCGGCTACTACGCCGCCCATGTCCTGTATCAATTCGCTGGCTGCGGTTACTGTGCCGCCGGTAGCCAGCAGGTCGTCATGTAATAAGATATGCTGACCGGGTTCAAAAGCATCGGTATGCATTTCGATAGTGGCCGTGCCGTATTCCAGGTCATACTTTTTTTGACGGATGGTGTACGGCAATTTACCTGCTTTACGTACGGGAATGAATGGTACCCCCAGCCGTGTAGCCAATGTCAGTCCAAATAAAAAGCCGCGGCTTTCAACTCCGGCAATGGCGTCAATGCGTATGCCTTGCAATTGGTCGACAAAAGCATTGATTATGTTTTCGCACAGTTTCGGATCTTTTAAAATAGTAGTAATATCTTTAAATACAATGCCCGGCTTCGGAAAATCGGGTATATCACGCACGGCGGCTTTTATTTGCTGGTCTATCATTTAAAACTTAAATAAGGCTCAATTTTACGCAAAATTACTTCATCCAATATCGCTATTTGCTTCATATCGTTTATTGAATGATAATTACCATGTTGTGCGCGATATTGTATTACGGCATTGGTTTGCTTGTTTGTGAGGTAGGGGAATTTACGCAACCCTTCAAAATCGACACGATTAATGTTGATTTTAGTGATAATCAGCGGATTGATGGTGACTTGGTTTTGGATGTCATGATATTTTTCGGCATCTATTCCATAAACTTCCCGCAGTTGCTCCTTATTTAGGAAACCACCTAATCTTTTTCTATACTCTATGATACGCTGCGCGAATGCAGGGCCGATACCGTGGATGCGTGTCAGCTTAGCCGAATCGGCACTATTAAGTTCAATAGTTTCGCCTGCGGCTAACTTATTGCTGATATAACCTTCATCCGGGATCTTGATATATGGCTCTATGCGTTGATAATCGGCAGCAGTAATGCTATACATCTTCTTTACATCTTCCTTGCTGTTAAAATGCCCGCCCCTGGTTTCGTAATTCTTTATAATTGCGATCTGCTTGTCGCTAAACCCAAGTTGCTTCCACTGTTGGGCAGGCAAATTGTTCGGATTGAAAACATACAGTACAGGTTTAGCTATTTTAGTATCAGAAAGCGGCCCGCCGCTCTCTATATCTCTTCCGCCGTTAGCTCGTTTAAGTAATGCGACATCTTTATTAAAATCTCTAAAATCAATCGCTTCATCTTTTTGAAAATAGCGGTACCCGTAAGGTGCCGCCAGCACCGCCGCAATGACGAACAGTAAGATCACCATTCCGTTCCACTCTTTTTTTGTGATGGAAAGGTAATTTTTCAGGCGCGATTTCATTGGTTAATATAAATACGCAATTAAAGTAATAATTTTAGAAGATATTTGTTGCTATAAATCTGCCTACCGAATGAAAATCATAACTACCGAAGAATTTGCCAAAGCTACCAAGCTGGACAGGCTCAAACTACCCGGGCTGGCTTCTTTCCTGATGGAGTTGATGAAAATAAACCAGGTAAATGATCTGTTTGCCCAGGCGCAGCCCAAACAAGGCATTGAGTTTATTGATGCCATTTTAAAGGGTTGCGGCGTAGAGATTGAATATGATGAGAATGAGCTGAAAAACATACCGGCAACGGGCAGCTTCATCGCTATAGCTAACCACCCTTATGGTGGAATTGAGGGTTTGGTATTATTAAAGATGCTATTAATGGCAAGGCCCGACGCCAAGCTGATGGCTAACTTTATCCTTAAGAAAATCCCTAATCTGAGCGAGTACTTCATTGCGGTAAATCCTTTCGAAAATATCGAGCATTCATCCAGTATCAGCGGGCTGAAAAATACTTTACAACTATTAGAAGAGGGGACGCCCATCGGCATTTTCCCTGCAGGCGAGGTATCCGCTTTTAAACTGGATAAACAAGAAGTCACCGACCGCATGTGGCATCCGGTGGTGGGTAAGATCATTACCAAAGCCAAAGTACCTGTAGTGCCTATATATTTTCATGGTAACAATGGCTTGCTTTTCAATCTGCTTAGTCTGATTCACCCTACCTTACGTACAGCCAAGCTACCGTCTGAATTGTTCAACAAACAGGGACAGACCATTAAGCTACGTATTGGCAAACCTATTAAAGTAGAGGATATACCGGATAACAATAATGCAACTAAGGCGCTTAGTTATTTGCGCGCACGCACTTATGCTTTGGGGTCTGGCCTCGAAGAGGAAAAAAAGATATTTCACCCGCGCAATCTCTTCAAAATAAAAAAAAAACAACAGGAGATAGTTAAAGGAATTAACCCGGCTGTACTTGAAAAAGAGGTCAATGGCTTACGCGAAAATTATACTGTTTGGGTTGAAAAGAATTATGAGGTATTTATTGTGCCTACCTCAGCTATTCCTAATATCATACGCGAAATTGGCCGGCTGCGCGAAGTTACTTTCCGCGAAATTGGCGAGGGCACCAACAAAGCTACAGACCTTGATGAATACGACATTTACTATCACCATCTTTTTATCTGGGATATCGAAGCCAAAATGATAGTGGGCGCATACCGCATCGGTTTGGGCGATGAGATATTTTATAGCCTGGGCAAAGAAGGTTTCTACATTGCCGAGCTATTTAAGATAAAAGATCAGTTTACCCCAATATTGCGCAAGAGCCTGGAGTTGGGCCGATCCTGGGTTCGCAAAGAATATCAGCAAAAGCCGCTGCCGCTGTTTTTACTGTGGAAAGGCATATTGAAATACCTGATGGATAATCCGCGTTATCAATATTTGATTGGGCCGGTGAGTATCAGCAATTCGTTCTCCAAATTTTCTAAGTCGCTTATTGTTGATTATATCAATCGCAATCACTTTGACCACGACCTGGCACAGTATGTTAAGCCGCGTAAAAAATTTAAGGTTGATTTTTCAAGTATCGACTCGGATGTATTGATGAGCGGCGAGGACAGCTTCAAGTCGCTTGACCAGTTGATCTCGCAGATCGAGACCCACAATATGAAAGTACCTGTGCTGCTGCGTCAATATATCGGCTTAAACGCCAAAATAATCAGCTTTAATATTGATCCTAAATTTTCCGATTCGCTGGATGGTTTCCTGGTGCTTGATCTGGAAAATGTGCCGCAGGATACTTTAGATAAGGTGGGGAAGAATTTGTAGTACCTCTCCCCGGCCTCGCCAAAGGGAAAGTACTTAAATGTTTATTAAAAAAAGATTGTCATTCCTGCTGTCGCTCAGAGTGATAGTCTTTATAAAAGAGAAAGCTGCACAAATGTGCAGCTTTCTCTTTATACCTATCATCTTCTCTGCTTCGGAGAACCCCGGAGGGGTGTGTTAATACTTCACTCCCACCTTCTTCAATACCAAACTCAATAACCAGATCGGCCCGGTTAATATAAACTTAAACTCATCACTAAAAGTTGGCTTTTTACCCTCAATGCGATAGCCGATAAACTGCGCGATGTTAGCCATGATAAATATGAACACACATACTTGTGGCAGTACAAATCCGCCTGAGCTTTCTGCTGCCCGCATCTGTATAACAAGGTATACCAGCGCGAATAAGATCAAAAGCAAAACATAAGACATCAGCGGCGATAAACGCATATAATAATAAACTGAAAAGGCGATTAAGAAAGAGCCCCAGTTTAAATAGCTGATATAACTACCCAAAAATTTTAACTGCGGAAAAGGCAATGACCACACAAATCCAACAATACTGAACACAATGAGTGGGATGCAAATGTAATTGATCACGCGGTTAGCTGGCTTTTGATGAAAGCTATCGTATTGATCGATGATAAGGTCGATAGGGCGCTTTTCTATTTTTGGTTGTTTCATATTACGACTGATGCAATATAAAAATATCATTGCGGGCGGAGCGTGGCAATCGCAAACTTTGCAGCGTGCGATTGCTTCGTTCCTCGCAATGATATAGTGTTAGTTTAGTATTACTTAGCGAACGCGACCGAACGTGTCTCGCGGATAACAGTTACTTTGATCTGGCCCGGATAGGTCATTTCTGTCTGAATACGGTTAGAGATTTCGGCCGCCAGAATTTCTGATTCTGCGTCGCTTACTCTTTCGCTTTCTACTACAACGCGCAGCTCACGACCGGCCTGGATAGCAAAAGTTTTCTCAACACCCGGATAGGACAGCGCCAGTTCTTCCAGCTCTTTCAAGCGTTTGATATAGCTTTCAACCACCTCGCGGCGGGCACCCGGGCGGGCGCCTGAAATAGCGTCACATACCTGGATAATCGGCGACAGCATGGACGTCATCTCCACCTCGTCGTGGTGAGCGCCTATTGCATTACAAACTTCAGGATGTTCTTTATATTTTTCTGCCAGTTGCATACCCAAAATAGCGTGTGGCAATTCAGGATTATCATCAGGCACTTTACCAATATCATGTAACAAGCCAGCGCGTTTAGCCAGTTTTACGTTCAAACCTAATTCGGCAGCCATGGTAGCGCAGAAGTTAGCCACCTCGCGCGAGTGCTGTAGCAGATTTTGTCCGTAAGATGACCGGTAACGCATACGGCCAACCATACGAATCAGTTCAGGGTGCAGACCAGTGATACCTAAATCGATCACGGTACGTTCGCCAATCTCCACAATCTCTTCCTCAATCTGTTTTTTTGTTTTGGCAACCACCTCTTCAATACGTGCCGGGTGAATACGACCATCTGTAACCAGGCGGTGCATAGCTAAACGGGCTATCTCCCGGCGAACCGGATCGAAGCCCGAAAGGATGATGGCCTCAGGCGTATCGTCAACAATGATCTCAATTCCGGTAGCGGCTTCCAGCGCGCGGATATTACGTCCCTCGCGACCAATAATCCGGCCTTTGATCTCGTCGTTCTCAATATTGAAGATTGACACCGTATTCTCAATAGCAGCCTCGGTTGCAGTACGCTGGATAGTTTGAATAACTATCTTTTTTGCTTCTTTAGTAGCCGTTAACTTAGCCTCGTCAACAATATCTTTGATCTGGGCCATAGCCTTAGCACGGGCGTCCTCACGCAGGTTTTCAACCAATTGGTTCTTAGCATCCTCGGCAGATAAACCGGCAATGCTTTCAAGTTGAGTTACATGCTGATTTTTAAGCGCGTCAACTTCTTCTTGTTTCTTTACAACAATTTCGGTTTGGCGTTCTAAGTTTTGCTTTATTTTATCAAGCTCGCCTTCTTTACGCGACAGATTTTCGAGTTTAGAATTGTATGATTGCTCTTTTTGCTTAATGCCGTTTTCGCGTTGGTTGATCTCGTTATTTCTGGCATTGACTTCTTGCTCATGTTCGGCTTTCATCTGTAAAAACCGCTCTTTAGCTTCAAGCAATTTATTTTTTCTTAGTATCTCGGCGTCATTCTCAGCATCTCTTAAAATCTTCTTTACTTTATTTTGAGCTGCTGCTTCCTGGTCTTTAAAGAGCTTACGCAACAGGAAACGTCCTATTACGATACCCGTCGGAATGCCTATAAGCAGCCCGATTATGATGTATAAAATATTCATTAGTTAAAGGTTATAATTTAGTATATAATAAAAAAACCGCGTCTAAATTTTACGTAACATGTATTTTAAAAACTTCGATACAGATATTTTGAGGATCATGGGTTACCGTTAAACTTTATTGAGTAACGCATGCCCTTCCGTGATCCGTAGATATTGAAGTGTTAAGTTTTTAATAGTGAAACATAAAATTCAACCGCGGTTAAATCTTAATTGGCTCTGTTTAAGTTAAAGCTAAAAGACCAAAGTTAAAAACGCCTATATGTTGGCTGCTTTAAGCTTTATGCTTTCACCTTTAGCTTTATATTTTAAAGAACGTTATTACGACTTTGAAAAAAATTCGGATAATAAATGGTCTAACTGATAAACCTTATCGGCCACTTCCGAGTCTTCTACAGTAACCTTTTTCTCTGCTTTTAATGATGATGTAGCGTAATGCAATACACTCATTGCCAGCAAATCCTGCTTATCTCTAACCGCATAATTTTCCTGATATTCCTTTATGCGATCGTTTATCAGCTTGGCCGCCCTACGTATTATTTCCTCTTCCTCCATGTTTACCTTTAACGGGTAAACTCTGTCAGCAATATTTATTTTTATTGAGATTTCTCCCATTTGAGCTTGTTCACTTTCTGTATTACTTTTTCAGCAATACAATGCACTTATCTATTTCCTGCACAAATTCGTTAATTTTTTGTTTAATGTCAACACTTTTTTCATTTGTTTCAGAAAACGACTTCGCCAGCTTAACTGCACGCATTTTTTCGTCAAGTTCTTTGGTCTTGGCCTTGCTGGCGTTTAAGGCAGAAGTTAAAGTATCGTTCTCCAGTTTCAGCAAATCGTTTTCCTCCTGCAAAGCAGCGCATAACTCTATCAGTCGCTGAGTTTTTTCGATAATATTGTTTAGTTGACTTGCTGTCGACATTTTAATTATTGAGTTATTGAATTAGTGGATTATTGAATGTTACGTTTCTTCTCAGTAATTCAATAACCCAATAATTCAGCAATTACTTGCGGATCTCCGCACCAACCTCTTTCTCTAAGTTATAAATTAGTTTCTGCATTATTGCGTCGATAGCTTTATCGGTCAAGGTTTTTTCTACGTCTTGCAAGGTAAAACTTAATGCATATGATTTTTTGCCTTCCGGTAGTTTGTCGCCCTGATAAACATCAAATACGGTTACTTCTTTTAATAGTTTACGTTCAGTGCGTTGTGCTATTTGTTTCAACTGATTAAAGGTTACATTCTTGTCAATCAGCATAGACAGATCTCGCCTTACTGCAGGGAATTTAGATATTTCCTGGTAAACGATCTTGTTCTTTTTAACCAGCTGCATGATCTGGTCAAAACTAAAGTCGGCATAAAACACTTCCTGTTCAACATCCACCTTTTTCAGCGCATCTTTAGCAACAGCACCAAATTTTACCAGTACTTTGTTGTTTTTTACGTAGTTTATACCGTAAGCCATCTTTTTACAAGTGCAATCTTCGGGCGTCACATCAGTGATGTTTAGCTTTTGCAGAATGCCATCAACTATTGCTTTCAAATTATAAAACGTAACCGACGCGGCTTTTTGGTTCCATTGAGCCGCAGACGTTGCACCACTCATAAAAATGGCAAAGCGCTGGCTCTCGTTGTACTTATCGTCTTTAATGCTGTAAACCTTGCCAAATTCGTAGAACTTGATATTGCTGTTCTGACGGTTAGCATTGTAAGCAATTGCTTCCAGACCTGAGAACAGCATCGTCTGGCGCATTACATCCAGATCAGAGCTTAGCGGGTTCAATATTTTAACAGCCGAGTCCAGCTTATCTGAATAAGCCGATTTGGTCAGCGAGTTTGACATGATCTCATTAAAACCATTGGCAGTCAGCAAATCGCTCAATAAGTTTTGTACCGTGTCCTTTTCAGGGCGTGGCGATGCACTCAGCGAGGCACGTACCTGGGTTGGGATATAAATATTATTATAACCGTAAATACGCAAAATGTCCTCTATAACATCTACATCGCGGGTAACATCAACACGATAAGGCGGGACTTTCAATATTAACCTGTCGGCGGATTCACTAACAATTTGAATATCCAGTGCGGTAATAATGCTTTTGATCTCTTCGTGTGGAATAACCTGACCTATTAAACGATGAACTGTAGCGTAGCTCAAGTCAATGTCAAACGGCGCAACGGGGTTTGGATACAGATCAATGATCTCTGAAGATATCGTTCCGCCGGCAACTTCTTTGATCAGCAAGGCGGCCCGTTTCAAAGCAAACACTACCATATCCGGATCGATGCCGCGTTCAAAGCGGAATGACGCATCCGTTTTTAAACTATGCCTTTTCGCCGTTTTACGAACGGATACTGCATTAAAATAAGCGCTCTCCAGGAATATGCTTGTGGTAGTGGCCTTAACGCCCGACCCAGCACCACCGAACACACCGGCAATACACATTGGCCCTTCGGCATCGCAGATCATCAGGTCATCAGCAGATAACTTCCGCTCTACATCATCTAAAGTTTTGAAAATGGTGCCCTCAGCGCAATTCTTTACCACTACCTTGTTACCTCTAATTGCGTCAGCATCAAAAGCATGCAGGGGCTGGCCCAGGTCATGCAGCACAAAGTTGGTGGCGTCTACTACATTATTGATAGAACGCACGCCGATAACCGCCAAACGCTCTTTTAACCATTGCGGCGATTCTTTTACTTCCAAACCCGATATAGTCAAACCGGCATAACGCGGAGCAGCAGCGGCATTCTCAACCACTATCTCAATGGGGCGGCTGGCAGTATCAATTTTAAACGCCGCAATATCAGGTTTGGTGATCGCAGTCTTCAGGTAAGCAGCAATATCTCTTGCAGTACCCAGGTGCGACATCGCGTCGGCACGGTTAGGGGTTAACCCTATCTCATACATGTAGTCGTCAGCGATATTGAAATAGTCTTTAGCCGGGCTGCCAACTTTAGCATCTTCGGCCAAAACCATAATACCGGCATGATCAGTTCCTAAGCCTATTTCATCCTCTGCGCAGATCATCCCCATTGATACCTCGCCGCGTATTTTTGATTCTTTAATCAGGAAAGGCTCTCCGGTAACCGGATGAACTGTAGTGCCTACAACGGCTACAACTACCTTCTGACCGGCAGCTACGTTTGCGGCGCCGCAAACAATTTGCAGATCTTCAGCACCGCCAATGTCTACTTTAGTAACCTTGAGGCGGTCGGCGTTCGGATGTTGGGTGGTTTCTTTTATAAAACCAATTACCAAACCTTCCAGTCCACCGGGGATAGCCTGTACTTTTTCCACACTCTCTACCTCTAAACCGGTACCGGTTAAAATAGTCGAGATCTCCTGAGGAGTTTTATCTGTATTTATAAATTCTTTGAGCCAATTATAAGATATCTTCATTGCGATGATGCGATAATCGGCAAAGATACAATTTAAGGCGAAAGGCGAAAGGTATAACCTGAAAGAGATCGAGCTGCAATAAGTAAATACTAATACGCTCGAAATGAAAAGTATTACTATAAATTAATCTTCATCTAAATCGTCATCGTCGTTCTCATCCAAGTTGTCGTCCTCATCCAAATCCAGCTCATAAGATGCTTCTGACGCCTCATAGGCCCGTGCCAGGGCATCAGACTCATCTTCGGTATCGTCGCTGATCAGATCATCGTCATCAAACCCGTTTGAATGAATATCTTGCTGACTTAACTGCTCGTCATCTGCTGTTTCTGAATCATCTGGTAATAATTCGTCGTCGGGAGTTATCATAGCTTTGTTTTTTTAAGGATAACTATCGAGATTGATATAAGTTTAGCGTTTATGCATTTTGACGAAAGTATTTGAACACAAAGATTGCATTGTCATCCTCAGTATAGCAAGAATCTTGTAAAAGCGAGGCAGCAGATTGTGTAAACTCAAATGACAATAGCGTTTATGCTTCAGAATACTAACTATCCAATCTTAATTCGTAAATCTTAAATCGTATCCCGATAGTATTGGGACTAAATCACTCCCTCGTCCGCAAAGCTATAATAGCCATCGTTAGTCACTATCAGATGATCAAGCACGTTTATGTCCAACAGCCTGCCCGCATTGGCTATTTTCTTAGTCAGATCAATATCCAGCTGGCTTGGCTTTAAATTTCCTGACGGATGATTATGCGCCATGACAATGGACACCGCACTATGTTGCAAGGCAATGCTGAAAATGATCTTCGGATCTGCTACAGTGCCGGTAAGTCCGCCCTTGCTGATGAGTTCTTTGCTGATGATCTTGCCGCCCTGGTTCAATAATAATAACCAAAATTCCTCATGATTCAGGTCCATCATGAAAGGGCGCAGAATTTTATAAGCATCTTTAGCACCATTAATTGATTCGGGCACTTTGCTTTCGGTATCATTGCGGCGGCGGCCAACCTCCAAAGCGGCAATAATAGAAATAGCTTTAGCTTCGCCGATGCCTTTAAATTTTGATAACTCAGTTATCGAGGCCTTGCCCAGGTTATTCAGATCATTGCCGTAGTGGTGTAAAATACGCTTGCTCAACTCGACAGCAGACTCCGTACGGCTGCCCGAGCCAATCAGTATGGCAATCAGCTCGGCATCCGTCAACGCACGGCGGCCCTGCGTGCTCAGCTTCTCGCGTGGCCTGTCTTCTTCAGCCCAGGCTTTGATACTGATCTTGTTGTCATAGTTCACGAAGGGAATTTAGGAAATTTTTGAGGAATATCGAACACCGAATAATGAATGCTGAAGTGCTTCGATATTCAGCATTCACTATTCGATATTATAAAAAAAAGGCGATAGGTTTACACCTATCGCCTTTCAAAATATCTTTATTAAGCTGTATTTAGCTTAAAGAGTTAACGTATTTGGTCAGCTTCGATTTATTGTTTGAAGCTTTGTTTTTGTGGATAACATTTTTCTTAGCTAAACGATCAAGCATAGAGATCACTTTAGATAAAAGAGCAGCAGCATCAGCTTTGCTGGTAGTTGTTCTCAATTTCTTGATAGCGTTTCTGGTAGTTTTAGCTTGATAACGGTTACGTAAGCGCTTCGCAGCGTTAGCTCTGATCCTTTTTATTGATGATTTATGATTTGCCATTTTAGCTTGTTATTCTATTCGTTATTTAAGGACTGCAAATATAGGGACTTTTATTATATTGTCAAATGTCTTTTTAAAATATTTTTTAGGTTGATTTCAGGAAGCGAGGGAAAACGATAAAGCGCTCGCAAGGAAACAAAGTCCGCGACTACCACGCTTCGTCCGTAATCACAAAATTAGCGCCGCTTTTACAAGTAATTTTCTAAATTTACCATAATACATCCAAACATCTTATGAAACAAAAATTCCACTATGCCACCATCAGCGAGGCTATTGAACAACTCAAAAGCCAGGGCTTTACACTTGAACTTAACTTAGAAAAAGATCATTTTAAGGCCGATGGCAAGGAATACCCCGCAGCAGAATTTGAGATTGTGGATTTATACCGCTATGAAGGCCCCTCTGACCCGGCAGATGAAGCCACCGTTTATGCGCTGACCTCGAAATCTGGACTAAAGGGAGTATTAGTTACCGGCTATGGCGTTACTGCCGATGACGAGCAAGCCGAGGAAACTATCAAACATTTACATTATAAATATCAACAGAGACAGCAATAATGACATCGTCCGCCAGGATAGTTATCGGATTATTACTGATCACGCTCTGCTCTTCCTGGGGATTTTTTGCGCACTACCGCATTAACCGGCTGGCTGTATTTACGTTACCGCACGCTATGTCCGGTTTTTATAGAGCCAATATCGATCTCATCACAGAACACGCTATTAGTGCCGATAAGCGCCGTTATGTAGACTCGTTTGAAGCTCCGCGACATTTTCTGGATGCCGATCATTATGGTAAAAATCCGTTCCGCTTTATTCCCGAACGGTGGAATGATGCGGTTGTAAAATATTCAGAAGATACCCTTAACAAATATGGCACCGTGCCCTGGGCCATTCAGTACAACTATTACAAACTGGTTAATGCATTTAAAGGCCATGATACAACAGGCATCCTCATTGCGTCGTCAAACCTGGGGCATTACGTAGCCGATGCCCACGTTCCCCTTCATCTTACCCAAAATTACAATGGGCAGTTGAGCAGCCAAACAGGCATACACGCTTTATGGGAAAGCCGTATCCCTGAACTTTTTGCCGCTAATTATAATTGTTATGCAGGCAAAGCCCGTTATATTGAAAATCCACTGAGAGAAGCATTTAATATCTGCCGCACCTCATTTGCCGAAATTGACTCTGTTTTACGAATGGAAAGAACTTTAAGCAAAACATATCCGGCTTCAAAAAAATATGCCATGGTTATGCACGGCAAAAAAGCCGTTAAAGACTACTCTGTCCAATATAGCAGCAATTACCAGCGTATGCTGCATGGCATGGTGCAAAGGCGCATGCGCTCGTCCGTTTTATCAATAGGCAGTTATTGGTATTCGGCCTGGGTAGATGCCGGGCAGCCCGATTTGGATAAGTTGATCAAACATCGCTTGACGCAATCTCAGCTACGCACCATTCAGCACGAGGAAATGGTTTATCGATCTGGTAAAATAGCGCCGTTTGAAATACAAAAGGAAGACGAATAAATACAAGCAAAGACGCGATGCATGGTATGTCTGCAAACAACACAAGAAGATACGCGACGCACCAGTTTTCTACGCGGTTTTCTTTTTTGTGCCACGGACAGCCGCAATAATCGGTGGAATAACCGATATGAGAATGATGGCGATTCCTATCATCGAAAAATGCGCTTTAAAGAATGGCACATTGCCCAACAAATATCCCGCAAATAAAAACAGGATAATCCACGAAACGCCACCAACAATGTTATACAAACTGTAGCGGAGAAAAGGCATGCCCCCTACCCCGGCCACAAACGGCGCAATGGTACGTATAATAGGCATAAAGCGACTAAAAATCACGGCTTTGCCGCCATGCTTATCAAAAAAAGCTTTGGTTTGCCGGTAATAATCCAGCTTGAGTATTTTATTGTTTTCTTTAAATACTTTCGGCCCAAAAAAATTACCCAACGTGTAATTCAATGTATTGCCGGCAAAAGCAGCCACAATTAATATCAGCGTCAACAAATAAATATCCAGGCCTGATTTACCACCTGCAATCAGCGCGCCTGCAGCAAACAGCAGCGAGTCGCCGGGCAGGAACGGCGTTACCACAAAACCGGTTTCAGAAAAAATTATTGCAAATAGTATCAGATAGGTCCAGCCTTGATATTGACTGGTAATTTGCACCAGGTGCCTGTCTATATGTAATATAAAGTCTATAAGAGATTTGATCAGTTCCAATGTAATTGATTTTGGCGCAAAATTATAAATATATCCGGTAACGTTAGCGGTTGATGATAATGCCGGTGCCAAATGCCACCGAGTCGGCACCGCCCGCCACACCCCGGCAGTATAAGGTATATATCTTGCCATCCATAATGGTTACTTTAGGAAAAGTAGATATTACGGTGCTTTGTCCTGCGGGCATCACCTTAAAATCATAGTTACCCGGCGGTACTTCTATAAACGGACTAACATTCTTATACTTCTGATCTTGAAACGCTAAAGTGCCATTTGCGCTGACATCAAACGAGGTTGAATGTGGCGATGCATTAACGAATCTGATCTTGCCACGGCCCGCAGCCGGATTAGCGGTGGTGTCAATAGTAAATATTGAGGTCACACTGCTGTCAGCCCGTAAACCGGTCACGAACAGCGTATATTTGAAATAAGGGTGCATGATAACGTTATCTATCGACACGATATTAGTTGAAGTTATTAATGGGTTTGTCGATCTGATCTGTATAGGCGGATTTATATTGTTCAGCGAAAAATATCCCGATGGACTTGGATACGAATAATAGGTATTGCTGTTCCTGATCAAACCAACATAAAGGTATACTGGTTGAAGGTCTGGACTTAAGTTAACTACCTGAAACTGAATATTTGAGGTAGCAGGCGAAACCACTCCTTTATTTTTCCCGCACGATGTAATAAAAGATATGGTCATGATGCCCGCGCAGCATAAAAACACAAAAACCATAAATCTATTTGTATTGCCCATATTCCTTTACTGTGCTATTAACACCCGCGCACCAAGTGCATTGGTACCCTTGCCATTAACCAATCCTTTTGTAAATAAATTATAAGCTACACCTGAATTGAAAGTCAGGGTGCCCGCCGCTATGGTATCTGTACCGTCCTTTACCATCGAATAGAAAACTTTACCTGCCGGGACGCTCAGAAATGACGTGGCCGATTTAAATGAAAGACTTTTTAGCGTTGGAAGGCTGCCAATGGTAAAATCAATATTACCTGCATCGGGTGAAGCATTAATGTACCTGACATAAGCGGAGCGGAGGGTATCCCTGTTGACTGTATCTTTCAGCACAAATACCTTATCTGCCGACTGGCCCGCTACAAACAACGTGTACGATGACGAAAAGTCAAAATTGAGCCCAATATCAAAAAGAGCGTTTGGATTACCGGCTTTTTTAAACTGGTAATGTTGATTGCCTGCTATAATCTCCAGGTTACGGTATTGGCCCGATGGTAACAAGGTTGAGCCGTTGTTAATGCGCGCGCCATTTTCATAAACGTTCAGGGTATCGCTACTGGCATTAATCAGCGTTATCTCGTTTTGGGTGACAGAACCTACCTTTTCGCCATCTTTTTTACAGGCAAAGACGCCAGCTATCGCCACAAATAGTATTAACAATATTATTTTGCTATTCATAAATTACCTGATGCTATATAACTGCCTTATTGCAGCTTTTGTTATCCGGTTCAATAAAAAAGTCCGGTTTTAATGCCCGGACTATGATCTGATTCAAAATTCTTTATTGTTTCTGCGGATCAAGCGTAGCTATTAAGCATAACCGGCATCACCAGCATCAATACGTCTTCATTTTCATCGCCACCCTGAGGTAACAATAAACCGGCGCGATTTGGTGTTGACATTTCTAATAATACTTCCTCGCCGCTCAGGTTTTTCAGCATCTCGATCAGGAAACGGGCATTAAAGCCAATTTCCATATCCTCGCCTTCATACTGGCAACCTAAACGCTCATGAGCCTCGTTGGCAAAGTCAATATCCTCTGATGAAATATGTAACTCGCTGCCATTGATCTTTAAGCGTACCTGGTGAGTGGTTTTATTAGCATAAATGGCTACACGGTTTAGTGAGCCTAAGAAAGCTAAGCGATCAATACTTAATTTATTGGGGTTGTTCAGTGGGATAACCGCTTCGTAATCCGGGTAACGCTCGTCAATAAGGCGGCATACCAGGTTAATGTTATTAAATTTAAAGAAGGCGCTGGTGCTGTTGTATTCAACAGATACATTTACATCATCGCTTGGTAAAGCCGACTTTAATAATGTCAAGGCTTTCTTTGGCAGGATGAATGATGTGGTTGATTCTGCTTTTGCATCCAGACGACGGTAGCGTACCAATTTGTGCGCGTCGGTAGCCACAAAAGTTAAGTACTGGCTCGACAGCTGGCAATAAACACCTGTCATTGCCGGGCGCAGTTCATCGTTACTTACCGCGAAAATAGTTTTGTTAATAGCCTCGGCCAAAACTGAAGCAGGCAGGTTTACTGACGATGCATTTTCAACAACCGGAATCTTCGGAAAGTCTTCACCGTTCTCGCCGCTTAATTTATATTTACCATCGCCGGCATTTATCTCAATAGCAAAGGTTGCGTCATCAACAGAAAAAGCTATCGGTTGCTCTGGCAATGATTTTAAAGTATCTAATAAAATGCGCGATGGAATTGCAATACGGCCATTTTCTTTTGCCTCAACCTGCAGTGATGTGGTCATGCTGGTTTGCAGGTCGGTGGCAGAAATGGTTAAGTTTCCATCCTTGATCTCAAACAAAAAGTTCTCCAATATAGGCAATACTGTGCTGCTGCTTAGCGCACCGCTCACGGCCTGCAATTGCTTCAACAATGTTGATGTGGAAACTATGAATCTCATATATAAATTTAAAGTTAATTAGTCAAAAGTATAAAATTTAATGGGCATACTTTCGCTTGCGAATATAATGTTGAAAAATAGCAAATATTAACACCAAAAGCAAAGGCACAATTGTATTTATTACTTGCCAGTATAATTTTTCGTTGCGAATGCGGGCACGGTTCAACAAGCGTAATTTGATCTCCTTGTTACGCAAAGTAATCAGGCCCGAATCGTCGGTCATGTAATCGGCAATATTCAGCAACAGGTTTTTATTGCCAAAATTCTGGCGCGTATAGTGGTCGTATCCCAAGGGATATGGCGAGCCATCTGCGGCCACCTGGTTTTTAAATATATCGCCGTCGCTGATAACAATCTGCTTCGTAGATACACTTTCTGACTTTTGCTGAATAGCCTCGCCCAAACCTTGGGGTTGCGGGCGGTTTTGAAAGTCAGACATAAACTGTCCCTCTAATAAAACCCCGGTAACCTTTGGTGTACTTTGAAACGCTTTCGGGTCGGGTTCCTGCTCAATAGCCTGCAATGATAGCATGTGAGGCGCTTTCAGATTTTTATTGTAGGGCGATGATGTCAATAGTACCGTCTTCTTAACATTACGGATATCCAATACATCAATGGTGTTTACAAACTCGCTGTAAATGCCATCCAGATTTTTGATGACAGGGTGTTTGGACATCGGCATAAATATCGGGTAAAACAGCCAGGGCACCATTTGAATTTGTGCCTGCCCGCCTATATTGCCTGTGCTGATAGGAATTTGTGCAGAGTTTATATCCGCAATCAAATCATAATTAATACGCACCCCATAAGTAAATAACTGATCATCCAGATTCAACTGTTTCGGGAAAGCCAGTTGTTCCCCGCCGTGGCCGCGCAGGCTATCCAGTTCGGCGCTTACCTGGTCAATTGTCCAGACAATTCTTCCGCCGCGCATCAGGTATTGATCCAGCTTGAATTTTTCGGCTTCGGTAAATGCTTTGTTGGGTTTGGGTACTACGATGAGGCGTATTTTGAGCAAACTGTCAAAAGGGATGCTTTTAAGATCAACGCGGCCAACTTCAAAACCGTCAGACAAAGAGCGCATAGCGTCATTCAGTTGTACATCGGTCAGCTCATCATGGCCGGTGGTAAAGCCTATTTGCGGCCGGCCCCCTTTCGTAGCTTTTTTAATAGCCGATATAAAAGCGTATTCCAGATTTTGGATAGAGTTATTGAGCACTTCATCGGCTGAAAGCCCCATCTGATTTTGCTGATACAGCAACTTAACCGGAATATCCCGGCCATTAGCCGCCACTATTGCTGCCGGGAATATGGTTTTCTGGGTTACACCGTCATCGGTTTTTACAGATAGCGCAGTTGGCTCAATGCCGCGGGACTGCAAATCCTGAATAGTTTGATTTTGCTGCTCGTTTGACAGGCCTTTCAGCGGGTCGACAAACTCAAACTGCAAATTATGGTGGCTATAAGCTTGCAGATCGCTCAGCATATCATTAGTAGCGCGCTGCAGGCGCTTCATACCGCCGGTTAAATCGCCCTGTAAATAAACGGTAACTTTTACCGGCCCCTTCAGACTATCTAAAATACCGCGACTCATGGTTGATATGGTGTAGCGGCCTTCCTTAGTAAAATCAAAACGGGTAAAACCCACATTGCTTAATATGCCGATAATTACAATAATTGCGATGCCAATAAGGCTTCTTTTACCCGCACTTTTTTGCTGCTGCTTTAACAGCACAACCACCGTTAGCCAGATAAATGATGCCCCAAGAACTATAAAGTAGCCCAGATCGCGTGTATCTAAAACGCCCCGGCTTATAGATTGATAATGATCACCAATGCCAAGGCTTTGTATACCGGTTGATTGCAGCGACAGTAATCCACTCAATGAATCAAATCCACTGTAAAAAAAGAAACAGATAAATACTGATATGGTGAATGCGATGATCTGATTTTTGGTAATGGCTGACGCAAACAAGCCAATGGCCGCAAACGACGCGCCCAATAAAAACAAGCCAATGTATGAGCCAATAACTGCGCCGCTATCGATATTGCCCTGGGGTATGCCTAACACATAAACCGAGTAATAATAAACCAGGGTAGGCGCTAATGCAAACAAAACAATGATAACCGCCGCGAAATATTTCCCTAATACAATTTGCAGCTCGGTAAGCGGGCGGGTGATCAATAATTCAAATGTCCCCTCCTTGCGCTCCTCGGCGAGCAACCGCATGGTTATTCCAGGTATCAGGAACATAAACAGGTAAGGTGCCGTGCTAAACAGGCTATCTAATCCGGCGTAGCCATAATCCAGAACTGATGAGTCGGGAAAAACCCACAGGAAGAGCCCCAGTACCAGCAAAAAAACACCAATGGTAACATAGGCCACCAGCGAACTGAGGTAAGTTGTAATTTCTTTTTTGAGTATGCTATACACCTTAAAAACTTGAATGCCGAAATTACAACAATATTTGCTATCGCCACATCGGCAAGACAAAAAAACCAAAGCTCCTGATTTCTCAGGAGCTTTTAAAATCTCTTTTAGAAACTGTAAGCTAAACGCGCCGCTATCTGGCTTTTGGTGTGGCCGCTTTGCGCCCAGCCCTCATAACGGAAGCCTAAGTCGGCATGGGTATCAAACCGGTAGCCAATGCCAGGAGCATAAGCCAACCATGTACCACCGCCCGAGGCGGTTGAAATGGTAGTACCTAACTGAGCTTCGGCATAAAATAAATCGCAAAGAAAATATTTGACACCAGCTTTTAAAGGTATATAGCCCTCGCCCGAGTTTGTTTTAGCGTAACCTAAAACTGCCGAGGTAACATCGCCTCGATAAGGAAAGTAAGTATATCCGCCCGAAACAGTTAGCGAGGTGTTGCTTGCAACAGCAAACCCATATTTTAATGACCCCCCAATGGTAAAGGTTGAAATATTACGGGCCGAGCCCACCGGAATACCAGCCTCTAAACCCAAGCTAAACTTACCGGGGTCGGTTTTTTGCGCAGAAGCATTTATGAGCACACCGCCCAGTAGTGCCAAGGTTAAAAATATCTTTCTCATTGTTTAAGAGTTATAATTGATATCAAAAATATAAAATCAACATTAATAAGCAACCGGGTCCTTGATTTTAAAGGTGCCTACTGATTATTGGTAAGCTTAACAAAAATACTTTCTAACGATGTTGCGTTGTTGCTGTGCTTGAGACTTTGCAGCGTATCATCAGCAACAATTTTTCCTTTGTTTATGATGATGACATGATCGCAAACAGCCTCGACCTCCTGCATGATATGAGTAGATAGCACCACGGTTTTCGTTTTACCCAGATCGATAATTAACTGGCGGATGCTGATCAACTGGTTAGGGTCAAGACCCGAAGTAGGCTCGTCTAAAATAAGCACCTTAGGATCATGCAATATAGCTTGTGCCAGGCCGACGCGCTGGCGATACCCTTTTGATAACTGACCGATCTTTTTGTGTTGCTCCGGACCAAGGCCGGTCATTTCGATAACCTCTGCAATACGTTTTTCCGGCTCGTGAAGCTTATGCATATCGGCCACAAAGCCAAGCGACTCTTTTACGTACATATCAGCATACAGGGCATTACTTTCGGGCAGGTAGCCTATGTTACGTTTAACCTCGAGCGGCTGGGTAGTCACATCAAATCCACATACCTCTGCTCTGCCCCCGGTTTGCGGGATAAAGCCGGTCAGTATTTTCATCGTAGTTGATTTACCCGCACCGTTGGGGCCTAAAAAGCCCAGTACGCCCGGCTTAGCCGCAAAACTGATATCGTCAACAGCCTTTTGCTCACCATAAATTTTTGTTAGACCTTCAACATGAATGCTCATGCTTCAAATGTAGTAAAAAGCCCCTTCTAAATATCCTCTGGAAAGGGAGACTTTTTTTTGATAAATTTAATAAGTAAAACCCTCCCCGCCGGGGAGGGCTTGGGTGGGGTTACTTTTTCTCTTTTACAACCACAAAAACATCCTCATTGTCTTTGTGCATGAGGTATTTTTCGCGGGCAAATTTTTCAAGCTTTTCCGGGTCGGAGTTAAGCTCGTCGAGGTCCTTGGCAACTTTTTCGCTTTCGTCTTTAAAGAAATCGCGCTCTTCTTTCAGTTTATTAACCTCCTGATGATATTGATATTGCGACAACAGGTCATTCTTATCAAAAAAAATCATCCAGACTGCAAAAGCTACTGTAACCAGGAAAAATTTGTTTTTAAACAGATCTATCAATCGTTTCATGACCGGGGAGCGATAATTTCATTAAAATTATTTAAAAAGATTAACTGCTGCAAATATGCTTATTAACTTATTAACAATAAAATCCACGTAGATACGCGATGCATCGCGTATACAATGCAATTATTTATTGGATGGATGAGAGACGCGATGCATCGCGTCTCTGCGAAGGGCAATTTTTTTACCTTCTGTTACCGTTTGATTTACCGCCATTGCCACCTGGTCTGCCACCGCTCATATTGCTTTCGGCTGAACGCCCGCCGCCGCTATGACGGCTGTTATCTGACGGGCGTTTATCGGCTCGTCCAAAACCACGACCCCGTTTTTGACCGCCGCCTTTACCTTTAGGTTTATCGGCCTCATCAGTGGGGCGTACAGTTTGCGGATTCATCACATAGGGATGCTCTTCATTTACCGGTATCTGTTTGCCAATCAATTTATGAATGTCCCTGATATATTCCAGCTCCTCGGCATCGCAAAAGGAATAAGCTATACCATTGGCCCCCGCCCTGCCCGTACGCCCAATGCGGTGTACATAGGTTTCGGGGATGTTTGGTATTTCGTAATTTATTACGTGGGTTAACTCATCGATATCGATACCACGCGCCGCAATATCCGTAGCGATAAGAACTCTCGTATCCCGGTTTTTAAAGTTAGTTAATGCACGCTGCCTGGCATTTTGTGATTTATTGCCGTGTATAGCCTCGGCAGTGATCTTTAGCCTGTGCAGATCTTTGACCACTTTATCGGCGCCATGCTTGGTACGCGTAAATACCAACGCAGTTTTGATGTCCTTATCTTTAAGAATGTGCGCCAGCAAATCGCGTTTGTCTGACTTTTGTACGTAGTACAATTCCTGCTGAATGGTATCAGCAGTTGACGATACCGGAGTAACTTCTATTTTTTCCGGATTGGTCAGGATAGTATCGGCCAGGTGCTGAATTTCTTTAGGCATTGTAGCCGAAAAAAACAGCGTTTGCCTTTTAACCGGCACTTTGGCGATGACCTTTTTTACATCGTTTACAAAACCCATATCCAGCATACGGTCGGCTTCATCCAATACCAGCATCTTAATATGCTCCAGATGGACGAAACGCTGGTTCATTAAATCCAGCAAACGGCCCGGGGTAGCTACCAAAATATCCACCCCACGACGCAAAGCATCTACCTGTGGATTTTGTGACACACCACCAAAGATCACCAGGTGTTTTAAACCGGTGTGACGGCCGTAGGCCGCCAGGCTTTCGTTGATCTGTATGGCCAGTTCCCGGGTTGGCGTTAATATGAGCGCTTTAATAGTTTTTTGCTCCTTGTGCTGTAATCTGTCCTGGTAAAGCAGTTGTAAAATTGGTATAGAGAAAGCTGCAGTTTTACCGGTACCGGTTTGCGCACAACCTAAAAGGTCGCGGCGTTGCAGTACAATAGGTATAGCCTGCTCTTGTATGGGTGTAGGTGTAGTATATCCTTCAGTTTTTAAAGCCTTGAGGATGGGCTCTATTAAATTTAAATCGTTAAATGTCATTATCTTATTGTTTGCCAACGCGATCGCAGAAGCTTTGTCTGAAAAGAATCGTCAGAGATTTTTTATTTTGGCAAAGATACGGTTTTATTTTGGCTTCGCCCGAAACCAATATTAGCCCTGGTGGTTATTTCAATATTTAAACACCACCATGCCCGAACTACCCGATCTGCAGGTCTTCAGCCGCAACCTGAATAAACGGTTCAAGGGAAAAACTTTGGATAACTTGGAGGTACCCAATCATAAAAAATTAAACGTACCGGTTACTAAGCTTAAAGATGCCTTGGAAGGTAGCGAATTAAAGGGCGTAAAACGGGTTGGTAAAGAACTGCACTTTGAATTTAAAAACAAACATGTGCTGGCCCTGCATCTGATGCTGCACGGACAGCTGCACACCTTTGAGCGCGATAACAAAAACAAGTACAGCATCATTGAATTGACTTTTGAGGGTGGCAAAGGGTTAACGCTAACAGATTTCCAGTCGGCCGCCACGCCAACGCTCGACCCTGCGGAAAATGATGTACCTGATGCGCTTGATGTAAATGAAACCTATCTGAAACAGCAGCTCGGCAAGACCAAAAAAGCCGTTAAAACCGTGCTCATGGACCAGAAAGTATTGCGCGGAATTGGCAATGCTTATGCTGATGAGATTTTATTTGACGCTAAACTGTCGCCATTCTCAACATCTAACAAAATACCTGAAAATAAGATCAAGTACCTGGCAAAATCTGTCAAAGGGGTATTAGCGGATGCAGAAAAGCAGATCATCAAAGCCAAACCAGACATCATCAGCGGAGAGGTCAGGGATTTCCTGAAAGTACATCTACCCAAACAAAAACAGACCGCTGCCGGCGCTATCATACACCAAAAACCGATAGACGGGCGCAAGACGTATTATACAGATGAGCAGGAGTTGTTTGAGTGATATCCCGCGTCATCCAGAATTTGTTTAAGGATGTTAATGCGGCGAAAGCAAAACAATTCGCTTAGCATGTGGGATGCCGAAATAATTCGGCAAGACAGGCAAAATAAAAAGACCCTTCCGATTTGGAAAGGCCTTTTTGACGTAGAGACGCGATGCTTCGCGTCTTAATACGAATGCTTATTTCTTGTAAGCGTATTTAAAATTCTTACCGATGAACTTAGCGTTCTCGCCTAATTCTTCCTCTATACGCAACAATTGGTTGTATTTCGCGATCCTGTCTGAACGTGAGGCCGAACCGGTTTTGATCTGACCACAATTTAAAGCGACAGCTAAGTCGGCAATAGTTGCGTCCTCGGTCTCGCCAGAACGGTGGCTCATTACTGAGGTATAGCCGCTGGTTTGTGCCAGGCTAACCGCGTTGATGGTTTCAGTCAATGAACCAATCTGATTAACTTTTACCAGGATTGAGTTAGCGGTATCGTTGTCAATACCTTGTTGTAAACGTACAACGTTGGTTACAAACAAATCATCGCCCACTAACTGTACTTTGTCACCAATTTTTTCAGTCAGGATCTTCCAGCCATTCCAATCATCTTCTGCCATACCGTCCTCGATAGAAATGATCGGGTATTTTTGTGCTAATTGAGCCAGGTAATCAGCTTGTTCTTCGCTGGTGCGGATAGCGCCTTTGCTACCTTCAAATTTAGTATAATCGTATTTACCATCTTTGTAAAACTCAGAAGCAGCGCAGTCAAACGCCAGGCAAATGTCTTCGCCCGGTTTGTAACCTGCTTTTTCAATAGCTTTCAGAATGGTTTCAACGCCATCTTCAGTACCTTCAAATTTCGGAGCAAAACCGCCTTCGTCGCCTACAGCAGTTGACAGGTCGCGGTCATGTAAAATCTTTTTCAGATTATGGAACACCTCAGCACCCCAACGCAAAGCCTCAGAGAAAGAAGGAGCGCCAACCGGCATGATCATAAACTCCTGAAACGCGATAGGCGCGTCAGAGTGCGAACCGCCGTTAACGATGTTCATCATCGGGATTGGTAACGTGTTAGCATTTACACCACCAATATAACGGTATAAAGGCTGGCGGCTTTCCTGAGCGGCAGCTTTGGCAGCAGCCAGCGAAACACCCAATATCGCGTTAGCGCCTAACTTTGCTTTATTTGGTGTACCATCCAGATCGATCATAATTTTGTCGATGCTGTTTTGGTCAAAAACGTCAACACCTTGTAATTCTTTAGCGATAACGTCATTCACGTTGGCAACGGCTTTCAAAACGCCTTTACCTAAGTACACTGCCTTATCGTTGTCACGCAGCTCGACAGCCTCGTGCGCACCAGTTGAAGCACCTGATGGTACAGCGGCACGGCCTAGAAAGCCATTTTCGGTTAATACATCTACCTCAATAGTAGGGTTTCCGCGCGAGTCAAGGATCTGGCGGGCGTGAACGTCAATTATTAAACTCATTTTCTTACTTATTTATTCATTTAAGATCTTAGTGTAGATAGTACACCAAAAACATTTGGTTTTTCAAAGATACAATTTCAAATAAATAAGCAGCAAAATTGTTTAATATTAACATAAAATTAATATAGTAATAAGAGAACTGGTGATTTAACCGATGGCTGACGGCTTAACCTCGGTAGCCATGATCATGATATGCGGCTCTTTAAGCGAAGTAATAATATGTGAGGTAACATGTACACGAATTAAAGTGCCGTCCTTTTTTTGGTGCGTCCAGATACCTGAATCGTTATAACCTTCTGTAAGTTGCTTTACAGTTGCATGCACTTTGCCAATATCACTTTTAGGGCGGATATCAAGAATGGTCATGTTTTTAAATTCCTCAAGTGTGTAGCCGTAGTTGGATATAGCGGCATTGTTGGCAGCGGTGTAGTTTAAGGTGCGTTTATTATAAATCCACATAGGCGAGGGATTGGCTTCGAAGTAGCTGCGGTATTGCCTTTCGCTTTCGTCCAGCCTGGAATTGTAATTAACAATGAGTTTATAAAGAATGACGCCAGTGATAAGTACATAAAACAGCCCTTTGATACTGCCAACAAACAAGATCACCGAAATGTCAATGCCCCCCTTAGCCCAATCTAATATTTTGTCGCTCAGGGTAATCCATAAAACACCGGTGACAACGTAAATGGCTGCAATTTTAAATGCACCGGATTTCATATATTTTTCAATGATTAACGCCTAGCAATTTAACCATTATATACCAAAATACAATAAAGGTAACGTGAAAATATCGGGCTGCCGTTAATCAGCGGTGCTTGGCATATGCTCGCGCTGCACGGCATTTTTACGGTTGATGCGGTACATAAACATAAGCGCTATATTGTTTTTAGCTGCAGCGTAAGCCGGTGTATAATTGTATTGATTTAGCCAGCCAGCCTGAACGTTTATGCTTTTATCAAACTGGTAGCCTAATGCGGCCGATATACGGTTTCTTTCAAAATTAGGTACTTTATTGTTCATAAATACTTCCTCGAAAACTGAAATAAACCAGGTTTTTGGATCGATCCGGGTATTATTTAAAGGGATAAACATATTCAGGCGATACCTGAAACGGTTACGGTAGTAGCCATTTACCCAGCGTTGTTCTATACGATAACGATGTTCTATTTTTATGCGGTATAAAAACTGGTTGATAGTCATCTGCTCCCACAGCCTGAACTCTGTACCTTTTGTCAGATGTTCCAGGTTATCGCCTGTTGAGTAACGACCGGTACCTAACAAGGCGACAAAGTCCTTTGTTATATCATAACTGATACCGGTTTTGGTTTCATAATAAAAGTATTGGTTAAACACTTTATCTCCACGACCCTGCAATTCAGCATATCCGCCCCAATGGTGTAAACTATCCCCGGGTAAAACTACGGTAGCTATACCAAAGGTTCCGGTCTTATTATTTTGGGCTTTTGCTGTCAAAGATATAACGAAAAGAAAAAAGAGTGCTGCAGCGCTTAGCTTATATTTTATCATGTTAATTTAATGTAAATTATAAGCGCAAAGATATTTTCTTAATATTATGTTAATATTAAGAATTAGTTATCTAATGTTAAGAAAATGTTAACAGAGGTGGCAACGCCTATAATTATTATTGCCTCAGTTTACAGCTATTCCCATTTAAACGCTTTGGTGGCGGCTATGTACACCACTACGCCCCAAATCAGCATTATCAATATCTGATGCGATACATCCATCAGGCTTGCACCCTCAAACGCTACTTTGCGCAAGGCATCATTCAGATAGGTTAAAGGCAGCGCCCTGCTAATGGGCTGCAACCAGGCCGGGAAAACATTAATCGAAAAAAACGTACCTGAGAGTAAGAACTGCGGCAGTGTAATCATGTTGGCAATAGGTGGTACCGTACTTTCATTTTTGGCGATACCTGACACCACAAATCCAAAACCCATAAAAACAACCACCCCAATGAGCGAGAGCAAAAGCATATCAAGCACGGTGACAAAGCCGTGAACCAGCGTAAAACCAAATGCAAAGCGACCGATAGTAATGATAAACAAAGCACCAATCAGCGCGAATGATATACGGGCAATGGCCTCTCCTATCACAATGCTGTAACGTTTTACCGGCGTCGCAAAAAAACGTTTTATCACCAGCGTTATCCGGAGCGATAAAAATACAAACGCAGTGCCGAATACGCCGGTACTTAGCAATGCGAAACCCAGTTGGCCGGGCAAAATAAAGTCGATGGTTTTATACTCGCGGCCTACCACTGTGGTTTCTTTAAGTTCGGCCACAGGCGGCGGTGCGTTGGGTATACGTGAGTTGATCTCAAAAAAGATATTATTCAGGGCCGATTTAAGGATAGCCATCTTTTCGCCCGACGCTTTGCTTGACTGTACATTCACAGTAAAGTAAGGTGGTTGAGCATTTTTCTGAATGTTCAGTATAGCGTCGATACTACCTTTTTTCAGATTCGCTTCCATTTCCTGCGGTGTCTGGTTATGTATCAGCCGTACCACGCTTACCTTTTTTAATGCCTGATAAACCGGGTTTATCGTATCATTGGTTTTAGCCACACCGACATCAACAGAAATCACTCCGCCGCCGCTTATAAAACCAAATACCAAAATAAATATCAATGGAAAAAGTAATGTAAACACCACCGATGATGGGCTGCGCACTATGGAACGGAAACTTGCCTTGGCTATAGCCAGGGTTGCTTTTAAATTACTGTATTTTTGGTTCATTGGTTTACTAGTTCATTTGTTCATTAGGCTTTTCAGCCTCATTAATACTCCCTCTTCGAGTGGTTGGGGTGCTTACTCAGCTCTCCACTCCTTGCCGGTCATATTAATAAATACATCTTCAAGGTTAGCCAGCTTTACTTGTTTTGGCCGTTCAAATCCTGATGCTACCAGTTTGTCAATAAAAGCATCAGGTGTATCGACGCCTATTATATTACCGCCGTCCACAAAAGCTACACGGTCGCACAATACCTCGGCTTCGTCCATGTAGTGGGTGGTTAGCACTACAGTGGTTCCCTGGTCGCGTATCTCGCGGATCAGGTCCCAAAGGTTGCGGCGCGCTTGCGGGTCAAGGCCGGTTGTTGGCTCGTCCAGGAATACAATACGAGGATTATTAATCAAGGTAGTGGCAATAGAAAATCGTTGCTTTTGTCCGCCGGATAGGTCTTTGTATTTGGCTTTTGCTTTATCGGTCAGTGCCACCTTTTCCAGCATTTCCAGCGGGCTGCGGTCAATACCATACAGCCCCGAAAACAGTTCTATCAGTTCGGAAAGATTAAGGTTGGGATAGTAGCCTGCAGCTTGCAGTTGAACGCCTATGCGCTTTTTGATGCTGGCGGCATCAGTGTCAATATTAAACCCGTCAACGATGATCTCGCCTGATGTTTTTTCGCGTAGCGTTTCAATGATCTCTAACGTGGTAGTTTTACCTGCGCCGTTCGGACCAAGCAAGCCAAAAATCTCGCTCTCATAAACCTCAAAGCTGATGCCTTTTACGGCGTTAAAATCGCCATAGTTTTTAACCAGATCTTTAACTGTAATTATGGATTGTTTTACCATGTCGCAAAGTTGGCATAGAAAAGCGGAATATCAACAATTTTTCAACGCAGCGATACGATTATTACAATAGGCAGAAATAACATAGGTAGATGTTAATTATTTTACCAGATGCCCAATTAAATGTATAGCTGAAACTACATGCGCCAAAAATTTACTGGCGACGACTAATGTTGGTATGGTGAATAAGTGTGTCATTGTGTTGCGATTTACGGTACAAATGTTGCACGTATATCGAAAACCGCACACGGTTATTAGGTAAGCTTCGGCAAATTGTCGGTGAATGGAGTTGACCGATGGATGAACAGGGGATTATAAGGAACCTAATCATTCAAAAGGGGGCTGCCACCATGAAGCACCGAAGGATGAGCGTGGGCCTTTTCAGCATGTTTCGCGAGCCTCAGCATGACACCTTTTTATTTCTTACTCTTCTTCAATTCGCTTCAGATTTAAGCACTTTGGCATCTTTAATGGTAAAAGACGCGAAGCATCGCGTCTCTACATCGGGACATGCAAAGGGATTGCCAGCATTAACTTGTCCAAAAATAAGGGATATATTTAAGCTTCCACTTTTTACCGTCTTTGATATAAATCATCAAATTGCCGCCATAAGTTTCGGCTAAATAAAAAAAACAGACGGTATTATTTCTTATAAAAATGGGTTTAGTAAATGTGTAAGATTTATGAAATTTTTTGTACTCTTGCGATTCATAATAAGACTGCCCACCGTGCAAATCTCTGTACTGTTGTAACTTTTGTTTAGTTATCAAGATGGAGTGCTTTAATAAGTTATCTTTCCACGCCAAAGTATTCATTTTGTCTAACTCTTGATTTATAAATGATCTTTCTGACGCTGTTAAAACAAACGTTAAACTATCTGGTAAAACGTGTTTTTCATAACGCAATCCATGTTTCCAATCATAAAGCGTGTCTTTGTTTAACGCTTCTTTAATTTCTTTGATCCAATAAAAATTTATCTTGTCGTTATAAAGGATATTTTCTTCGCCAATAACCATCCTGATAAACTTCTTTTCAGCATGTGTTTGCGCAAAAGATGCAGAGTAAATAAGAATAAAAATCAACAGAAAAAGCCAACGTTTCATAACAAGGAATCAGGTTACTAAAAGTAAGAAAGATTATGAAAAGAATAATACCATAGAGACGCGATGCCTCCCGTCTATGCTGACATATTTCGAAAATAAAAAGAGACGCCCACTTGAGCGTCTCTTTCATTTATCTTTTATCGCTTATTTACTTCATCAAATTAATAAAATCATCAAACAAATAGCGGCTATCATGCGGGCCGGGAGATGACTCAGGGTGATATTGTACTGAGAATGCTTTTTTGCCTTTTACACGGATACCTTCAATCGAGTCGTCATTCAGGTTAACGTGGGTGATCTCTACTTTGTCTGATGCCCTTACCGCCTCGGGCACTACACCAAAACCGTGGTTTTGCGAAGTAACCTCGCAATGGTTAATGATGATATTTTTTACCGGGTGATTCAGGCCGCGGTGTCCGTTAAACATTTTACGGGTTGGAATATCATTAGCCAAAGCCAGTAACTGGTGGCCTAAACAAATACCGAACATCGGCTTATCTGCAGCTAAAATTTCTTTTACGGTTTCAACAGCATAGGGCATTGCAGCCGGGTCGCCGGGGCCGTTTGAGATAAAGTAGCCGGTTGGCGCAAAATCTTTTTCTATTTCGGCAAAGGTGGTTTTAGCCGGGTAAACTTTAGCATAAACACCGCGGTCATCAAAATTGCGCAGGATGTTTTTCTTTACGCCCAGGTCAAGCACCGCAACACGATATGGAGCATTCTCTTCGCCGAAAGTATACGTTTCGGTGGTTGATACTTTTGATGACAGTTCAAGACCGTCCATTGACGGCACTTCGGCTAATTTAGCTTTCAATTCGTCGATATCTGTGATCTCTGATGAAATGATAGCATTCATCGCTCCCTTGTCGCGGATGTGGCGCACCAGCTGGCGGGTATCTACATCAGATATGCCAACTATATTTTGCTGCTGGAAATAATCCTGGATAGACTCGTCTGCCTGTTTACGGCTGTAAGGGATGTTATAGTTTTTACAAACCAAACCGGCAATCTGGATATTACCCGATTCAACTTCTTTGTCGGCGATACCGTAGTTACCAATATGCGCGTTGGTAGCAACCATTATCTGACCAAAGTAAGAGGGGTCAGTAAAAATTTCCTGGTAGCCGGTCATGCCTGTATTAAAACATATTTCGCCGGCTGTGGTGCCTATCTTTCCGGCAGCTTTGCCATGAAAAACAGTTCCGTCTTCTAATAATAATACCGCAGGTAATTTGGTGAAATAAGTCATCTGATTACTAAATAAATTGAATGGTGAAAATTGCGGCTTGTCTGGTGCGATGCGCCGTTAAACTGGATCGTAGAAACGAAGTAAAATACCTCTTGATTCACGATGCAAAAGTACTGTTTTATTTCGGATTTTTCACGGGTTTTTTATTTTTTGGTGTTCATGAAGGCTGCGTCGTTTCCCAAGTGAGATTCGGATTTTTTGACTTGCTGATCCAAAAATGACTTATAAGTTAGAAAAGTTGATCCAAATTGATCCACTTTAAAGATGAAAAATACGTACATAGCTCATTTTCAGCAAATTACATTTTTCAGGTGATCCAACTGATCCAAAGTGATACACATTCACACGTGGATCACTCATCATACATTGGCTATCTGCCAAATCCGAAATAATCCTACCTTTGCTTAATCTTAAATCAGCATAACGATGTCTGTTCATAAAGAAGTAAAGAGAATAACCACCCATACCGTACAGGAGATGAAGAACCGCGGCGAGAAAATTGCCATGTTAACATCTTACGACTTTTCCATGGCATCTATTGTTGACGCTGCCGGTGTGGACATCATATTGGTGGGCGACTCGGCCTCGAACGTAATGGCAGGACACGAAACCACACTGCCTATTACTTTAGACCAAATGATTTATCATGCATCTGCAGTTGTACGTGCAGCAAAACGTGCTTTGGTTATCGTCGACTTACCTTTTGGTACCTATCAGGGCAACTCAAAAGAGGCTTTGAACTCGGCTATCCGCATTATGAAAGAGTCAGGCGCTCACGGGGTGAAGATTGAGGGCGGTATCGAAATTGCCGAATCGGTAAGCCGTATCCTTACCGCGGGGATACCGGTGATGGGCCATCTGGGTTTGACGCCGCAATCCATTTATAAATTTGGCACCTACACCGTCAGGGCTAAAGAGGATGCTGAAGCCGCCAAGTTACGTGAGGATGCTATGAAATTACAGGAATTAGGTTGCTTTGGCGTGGTGTTGGAAAAGATTCCGGCACAACTGGCCAAAGAAGTTTCTGAAAGCCTGGACATACCAACCATAGGCATCGGCGCCGGTCAATATTGCGATGGCCAGGTGCTGGTAATACACGATATGCTGGGCATTAACAAGGGCTTTAAGCCTCGCTTTCTGCGCCAATATGCTAACCTGTACGACACCATGAACACAGCCATACAGAACTATGTGAGCGACGTAAAAGCAAAGGAATTTCCCAACGAAAAAGAACAATATTAATTGGTTATTAGTTCATAGTTCATAAATCATAGAACCTATACAAACCTATGGCTATGAACTATAAACTATAGACTATCGACTCACAATGGCCCGACCTGAATTTCGTTACGAAGATCATGAAATTACCGATAAGGATGTTCTTTATGAGGACAACCACCTTATTGCGATAAATAAACGCGCCGGCGATATTGTACAAGTTGACGATACCGGCGACGAGCCATTGGACGAAAAGGTTAAAAAATACATCGCCAAAAAATACAACAAACCTAATGGTGCTTTTTTGGGCGTGGTGCATCGTTTGGATCGGCCGGTTAGCGGCGTAATATTGTTTGCTAAAACCAGCAAGGCTTTAGAGCGCATTAACAAAATGTTTAAAGCCCGCGAAATGCATAAAACGTATTATGCGGTAACGCGCAAACGCCCCGATCCTATCGCCGGCACTTTGGTACATTACCTGATCAAAAATCCACAGAAAAACGTTACCAAAGCGTTCGACCACGAGGTAGCCAACAGCCAGCGCTCTGAACTGCACTATAAACTGGTTAGCGAACTGGAAGGCTACTATTTAATTGAGGTAGACCCCATAACCGGCCGTCCGCACCAAATCCGTGTGCAGCTTTCCACGCTGGGCACGCCAATAGTAGGCGATAATAAATATGGCTATCCTCGTGGCAGCCTGCGCAAAAGCATCTGCCTGCATGCGCGCCGCCTTCAATTTATACATCCCATAAAAAAAGAACCTATACTGATTACCGCCCCCGTACCTAAAGACGGCTTTTGGGAAAAGTTTGAAGGAATGATGGGATAATATCAAATTTCTTCGCGCATTTATTTATTGTTATTTTAGATCACACCAATTACTACGATGGGCCTAAATCGTATACTTATTTTTATGCCTATCTTTTGTATAACTTAATTATATAAACTTTTGAAATATGAAAAAAGTAACCGGCCTTGGGGGTATATTTTTTAAATGCGACAATCCGCAAGATATGAACGAATGGTATGCCAAAAACCTGGGCTTAGCTACCAGTGAATATGGAGCAATGTTTGAGTGGCGTCAGGCCGATGACCCCTCAAAAAAAGGGACCACAGCCTGGTGCACATTTCCGCAGGATACCAAATATTTCGATCCGTCGGCCAAACCATTTATGATTAATTATACGGTGGAAAATATCGTCGTATTAGTAGATGAATTGAAAAAGAACAACGTCACTATCGTTGATGAAATTGCGGAATATGACTACGGCAAATTTGTCCATGTGCTCGACCCGGAAGGAAACATTATTGAGCTTTGGGAACCAAAAGATGATTCGGATCAGGATAACGTTGCGGGATAAACTACAGTTTACCCCATTATTTATAACGTCTGCACTTCCGCCCAGATCTTTTCATCAACCAACACGCCTTCAGCCGTGTTTTTAACACGGGTTTTTAAGGTGCTTTCGCCGGGATAAGATACCGGTACATCAGGGTCGGCTTGCTGGCTGCTTTTGGTGAAGTTTAGTATCTCTTCAATTAATTCACCCGTCTGTCGGGTGCTTTGTGGTTTTATAGCAATAAATATCTGCGACACGCACGACTCGATACCCTGGTCAGTAATTTTTTTAGTTGATTTACCCTGACTCAAAACCGATGCCAGCAGATCAAGCACCAACGACAAGCCCGACCCTTTCCAAAAACCAACAGGTAATACTCTTTTAGATGCCAGGATAGCTGTGGGGTCTGTACTTAAATTTCCGTCTTTATCGTATCCACCAGGCACAGGTAACTGCTCGTCATAGCTCTCATACTGATGTAACTTCCCTATGGAAAACTGCGAAACGGCCATATCCAGCACCACGTGTCCTTCTTTGCGCGGCACCGATATCACTAAAGGATTATTGCCTAAAGTTGGCGTTGTGCCGCCCCACGGGGCTACATTGGCAGTGGTATTGGTAAAGTTGATGCCAATAAATCCCGCATTGGCAGCTTGCCAACCGTAAGTGCCACCACGCATCCAGTGGTTAGTATTTCTAACAGCAACGCAGCCTATCCCATTTGCACCGGCCAATTTGATAGCACGGTCCATACAAAAAAGCGCATTCAGAATACCCGGACCTAAATTGCCATCCCATTGCTCAAGAGCGCCAAAAGCATTAATCAAACATGGTTCTGCATCGGGCTTGATAACGCCTTGCTTAATATGTTTTACAAATTTGGGGAAACGGTTAAGGCCATGGGTATAAACGCCATCCCGACTGTTTTCAGCAAATATTCTGGCGCAGAGGTCGGCTTGAGGTTCCGGGAAATCCAGGTTTATAAGTACCCGCTTAAACTCAGCTTTTAGTTGTTCAAAAGGTATGCGCATGCGGCAAATATAGGGCCTTAAACCCCGGCTCATAAAATAATACCGTCATTAAACAGTTATAATTTTTACTTTTGTAGCATTCTGTAGATGAAAAAAAAGCATTCATATATACTAATACCGGCACTTATACTGTTGAGCTTGGTTATCAATTCATGCAAAAAGACCTTAGATTCTGACATACCTGACTTGCTGATTAAAGGTAGCTGGCAACTATCGTCGGCAAGGCTAACTATTCAGCGCGGCGATACTACAAAGCTGGATACCACTTTTAATATCGGCTGCGATCAACGATTTACTTTTTATCCAGACAAAACCTGCACCTACACCAATTTTGATTGCAAGGACCAACCGGTTGCCAGGGGGCACTGGCAGTTAGTTGGCAACCGCCTGTTCCTGCAAACAGATATTGTATGCCAGGACACTACAGCGGCGGGCAGTTCTAAGCCATTTGCTTACTGTTCAATTAGTACCCTCGGTAACTATTCCATGGTACTTTTAACCGGCGACTTTATTAATTACAACAATTCGGCACTCCGGCGTGTTGTACGATATGGTTTTGTACGACAAAAAGATACAGCCAAATAGTAAATAATACGTAAAAGTTTATATTTGGACTAACAACTAATATTACTGCCATTTTGAAAAAACGAATAGCCATTTTTGCTTCAGGATCAGGATCAAATGCTCAAAAAATTATGGAGCATTTTAAACGCAGCCCGGAAGCCGAGGTTGTATTGATATTAACCAACAACCCGCAGGCTTATGTATTACAACGCGCTGATAACTTTGAAATCCCGTCGCATATATTTACCCGCCATGAGCTTTATGAAACTGATGACATTATCAGGATGCTTAAAAACCTGCAGGTAGATCTGATTGTACTGGCAGGCTTCCTTTGGCTGGTTCCTAAAACGTTATTAGCGGCATTTCCCAATAAAATTATCAACCTGCACCCCGCCCTGTTACCCAAATTTGGCGGCAAAGGCATGTATGGCGATCATGTCCACAAAGCTGTATTAGAGGCTGGCGAAGAAGAATCGGGCATTACCATACATTTCGCTAACGAGTTATTTGACGAGGGCGAGATTATCCACCAATCTAAATTCAAGATTGAACCTGGCGACAGCCTCGAGATGATCAAATTTAAAGGCCAGCAACTCGAACATCAGCATTTCCCCAAGGTAATCGAGAACTTGTTAAAGAAAATGAAAAGTTGATTTTTAAAGATTAGATATTGAAGATTAAAGATTAGGTGTATTTTTATCGCAACCAAATCAAAACCAATCTTTAATCTTTGTTCCTCAATCTTCATGTCTAATAAACACTCAACCAGTATTTTCCAGCTTGCTGTTATTGTCAGCGCACTTGGCTTTTTTGTGGATACTTATGATTTACTGCTTTTTGCCATTATCCGTAAACCTAGTTTGGCATCACTTGGACTAAACGCAACCGATATTGTTTCACAAGGCGAACTGTTGATCAGTATACAGATGGTCGGCATGGTTATCGGCGGGATTATCTTCGGCATATTGGGTGACAGAAAAGGGCGTTTAAAAGTTTTATTTGGGTCGATATTACTTTACTCCATCGCCAATATCCTTAACGGGATGGTGACCGATATTAATCAATACATTCTTCTAAGATTTATTGCCGGCATTGGTCTGGCGGGCGAGTTAGGCGCTGGTATTACGCTGGTGAGCGAGCTGCTGCCTAAAGAAAAGCGCAGCACTGCAGCAGGTTTCATTGCGGGTTTTGGCTTGTTTGGTGTGGTTGCCGCATCAATGATCAGCAAAATGGTCGACTGGCGGATGTGTTACTACATTGGCGGTATATTAGGTATTGTTTTGTTGCTGATGCGCATACAGGTACAAGAGAGCAATATATTTAAACATGTGCAAGAGACTAATATCAGCAAAGGCAACTTCATGATGTTTTTTAATGATCGGCGCCGTTTTGCAAAATATATGCAATGTATTTTGATAGGTCTGCCGGTGTGGTATATCATCGGAATTCTGGTAACTTTTTCTGATCAATTTGCTAAGTCGATGGGTATTAGCGGAGTTGATCCTGGTACTGCTATTATGTTTCTGTACATGGCCATCGCCGCCGGCGATTTTAGCGTCGGCTGGTTAAGCCAGCGCCTGCAAAGCCGCAAGAAGACACTGTTTATTTTCTATTCAATCGCCGTCCTGTTCACCATTCTTTACTTTTTTCAACATGGCGGCAGCGCTGGCTGGTTCTATTTTATTTGTGCAGGATTAGGCTACGGAGCCGGGCTGAATGTTGTCTACATCACCAGTAGCGTGGAGCAATTTGGTACCAACCTTCGAGCTTCGGCGGGTATCAGCATTCCGAATATGGTGCGCGGTACGTTGCCTTTGATGATTTTATTGTTTAAGTTTCTGCGCATGTTTTTCGGCGACTACCTAACCGGAGGCTGGGTAACAGGTTTGATCATTTTCGCTATCGGCATTGCAGCGGCCTGGTTATTAGATGAAACTTACGGTAAGGATCTGGATTTTACAGAGCTCTAGTTCAGAGGTTAGGTTTATACAACTGATCTTATCAAACTACACCGCTGTGGCGGCGGGAGGCTTAATTTAGTGCCCGTAAAATATCGCTTGTTGGCCTCGTCCGGCGATAAGAATATCACCTCACTGAACCTGATTTGTTTCAACTGGTTTTCAAGCGAGTCAAAATCGAAATGGCTGATCCATGGTTCACCGGATCGAGCCACTTTCTCTGCTACCATAGCCAACCATACATCCGTACGCTTAGTTTCATGTTAACAGATAATTTAAATTTGCTCAAAGTTCGTCCTCATGCTTCCACAAGTGCTGATATTTTCCAGGCGGCTCTTATCTGATCGGGATTGGCTGACATTTTTTGGGCAGTGATCTTTGCTAATATAACAAACTTCGCCCACCGCGGTAACCAATTTAACCATTTGTACCCACCTGTATTTTTTTCAAAAAAACTAACCGTTAATCGCCAATCTCTCAACACTAATCCTTAGCTTTGCGGCTCAAAAAAATACCTTCAAATGAGTCAACCCGTTGCCATTAAAAATGCCCTTATTTCAGTTTACTATAAAGATAATCTGGAACCTATTATTCATGAGTTAAATCGTCTTGGTGCCAACATTTACAGCACCGGCGGCACAGAGACATTTATCCGCAGCCTTGGCGTTGATGTGATTGCTGTTGAGGACCTTACCTCTTACCCATCAATTTTAGGCGGCCGCGTTAAAACTTTACACCCAAAAGTATTTGGCGGTATTTTGGCTCGCAGAAGCAATGACAGCGACAAAGAGCAACTAACACAATATGAAATCCCTGAGATTGACCTGGTAATCGTCGACCTTTATCCATTTGAAGAAACCGTTGAATCTGGCGCAGGCCATGATGATGTGATTGAGAAAATTGACATCGGCGGTATATCACTTATCCGTGCGGCGGCCAAGAACTTTAAAGATGTGGTTATCCTTGCTTCGAAAGATGATTATACCGAGTTGTATGAAATATTGAGTTCGCAAAACGGCACCACGACTATTGACCAACGTCAGCGCTTTGCTCAAAAAGCATTTAATATTACCTCAAACTACGATACTGCTATCTTCCAGTACTTCAACCAGGAAAACCCGCTACCAGTATTCAAGCAGAGCATACATACCAGCCAGACGCTGCGTTATGGTGAAAACCCGCACCAAAAAGGTGTGTTCTATGGCAATCTGGACGCGATGTTCACCAAGCTGCATGGTAAAGAATTATCATACAATAACCTGGTGGACGTTGACGCAGCCGTTGCCCTGATTGACGAGTTTACCGAACCTACAATAGCCATTTTGAAGCACACCAATGCTTGTGGTGTGGCTACCCGTTCGTTCATCAAAGAAGCCTGGATTGACGCTTTAGCATGCGACCCTGTTTCTGCCTTTGGCGGCGTAATTATCGCTAATGCAGAAATCAACGCAGAAACTGCTACCGAGATCAGCAAAATATTTTATGAGGTATTAATAGCTCCCGCATTTACTGATGAGGCATTGCAAGTCCTTCAAGAGAAAAAGAACCGTATCATCCTGTTCCGCCAGCCGGTTGAATTACCAACTAAGCAATTCAAAACATTACTGAACGGCGTTATTGAACAAGATAAAGATAATACCGTAGAAGGGCCTGACCAAATGAGCCCTGTTACTAATCGCCAACCAACAGAACAGGAGTTGAAAGACCTTTACTTTGCCAATAAAGTGGTTAAGCATACCAAATCAAACACCATTGTATTTGTTAAAAATAACCAATTGCTGTCAAGTGGTGTAGGTCAAACTTCAAGAGTTGATGCCTTAAAACAAGCAGTGATAAAAGCTGAAAGTTTTGGCTTTGATCTGAACGGTGCGGTGATGGCTTCGGACGCTTTTTTCCCCTTCCCGGATTGTGTCGAGCTGGCTGCAGAGGCCGGAATATCGGCCGTACTACAACCAGGTGGATCTATCAACGATAAGCTATCTATTGAAATGTGTAATGAAAAAAACATTTCGATGGTAACCACCGGTGTGCGCCACTTTAAACACTAATTTTTCATTGGTTAGTAAGTAGTTGATTAACTGGGCGGTTATAAAATATCAACAAAAATAAACTATTTTCTACCTAATACTCGTTAAAGGGGTGTAATTGTTAAATTGATAATTTTTTAAATATTTCAAAATAAACCACTCACTTAATCAACTAATGCAACTTAATCAACTATATTTAACAACTTTGCAAATTATTTGAAGCGAACAAAAAATGGGCTTATTTAATTTTTTCACACAAGAAATAGCGATAGATTTAGGTACCGCAAATACCCTCATCATACATAATGACAAAGTTGTTGTTGACGAACCGTCGATAGTAGCTTTTGACCGCACTACCAATAAAGTGATAGCAATTGGGCGCCAGGCCATGCAAATGGAAGGTAAAACCCATGATAATATCCGCACGGTACGCCCGCTTAAGGACGGTGTAATTGCCGATTTTAACGCTGCCGAGCACATGATACGCGGCATGATCAAAATGATAAACCAGGGTAAAGGCTGGTTTTTTCCGTCATTACGTATGGTTATCTGTATCCCGTCGGGTATTACAGAGGTTGAGAAACGTGCTGTGCGTGACTCGGCCGAGATAGCGGGCGCTAAAGAGGTTTACCTGATCCACGAGCCTATGGCTGCTGCCGTAGGTATTGGCATCGACGTTGAAGAACCGATGGGTAATATGATCATTGATATTGGTGGTGGTACTACCGAGATTGCCGTTATTGCCCTGTCGGGTATAGTTTGCGATCAGTCAATACGCGTTGCAGGCGACAATTTTGACTCTGATATTGTTCAATATATCCGCCGCCAACATAACATCATGATTGGCGACCGTACTGCCGAGAAAATTAAAATTGAAGTGGGCGCTGCATTGCCGGAACTGAGCGACCCGCCAACTGATTTTGCCGTACAGGGCCGCGACCTGATGACCGGTGTACCTAAACAGATCATGGTATCATACACGGAGATTGCGCACTGCCTGGATAAATCTATTTCAAAAATTGAAGAGGCGATATTAAAAGCGCTGGAGATCACTCCGCCCGAGCTTTCGGCAGATATTTACCAAACCGGCATCTATTTAACCGGTGGTGGTGCATTATTGCGCGGCTTAGACAGACGTATATCTGCCAAAACCAAACTACCAGTACACGTTGCTGAAGATCCGCTTCGCGCCGTAGTACGCGGAACCGGCACTGCGCTTAAGAATATTGGTAATTTTAAGTTTTTAATGCAATAGATTTTAAAGATTGGTTATTAAAGATTGGCGATAATCATTTTAATCTTTAATAACTAATCTTCAATCTTTAATCTTCGACAGCAATGCGCAATTTGCTAATCTTCATCACCAAGTACAACGCGTTTTTTCTGTTCATTATATTTGAGGTTAGTGCGCTGATTATTTACATCAAATACAATTCTTTCCAAAAAGCAACTTTCATTAACAGTACCAACCAGGTTACCGGTAATTTGTATGAACAGGTTGGTAAGCTAAAAAGTTATTTATCGCTGCAGAGCGTGAACGACAGCCTGGCACTAGAGAATGCCCGCCTACGCAATCAGCTTAAAACATCTTTTTATGTTGATTCAGCGGCTAAGCATAAGGTGGTTGATACCGTTTACAAACAACAGTATGAATATATCGATGCTGCTGTTATTAATAATTCTATTAATCGTCGCAACAATTATCTCACTATAAACAAAGGCAGCCTTGCAGGTGTAAGCAAAGGGATGGGCGTTATCTGTCCGCAGGGTGTGGTAGGCAAAGTTGTTTTTGTGGGCGATCATTTCTCGGTAGTCCAATCTCTGTTGCATAAAGAAACCATTATTAGTGCTGCCCTCGCAGGCACCAAAGACCTGGGATCATTTGTATGGGGTGATGACTTGAATCCGCGTACAGGGTTATTATATGATGTATCCAATAGTGCATCGCCAAAATTGGGCGAATTGGTAGTAACCTCCGACCTGTCATTATGGCCTACGGGCATACCTATAGGTAAAATATCAAACCTGCATTCAAAAAACGCCAAAGGCTCCTTCCTGAATATGGATGTAACTATTTCGGTGGACTTCAGCAAATTGCAATATGTTTACGTAGTAAACAACAAGCTCGCTGCTGAGCAATTGGGACTGGAGGCCCAGGAGAAAAAAGATGAGTAGAACTATTATTGTTAATATACTTCGCTTTATCGCCCTGGTTTTTATACAGGTGTTTTTATTAAAAAATGTAAGCCTGTATGATTTGTCTACACCTTACCTGTATATACTTTTCATTCTGCTGTTACCTTTCGAAACACCTAATATATTGTTATTTGCCCTGTCGTTTATATTGGGTTTAACCATTGATGCCTTTTACGATACCCCGGGATTACATACCACTGCTTGTGTACTGCTTGCTTTTGTGCGTATCTTATTTATCAGCATTACCGTACAAAAGGAAGGTTTTGATAATGAGCCTGAACCTACTTTAAGTATCATGGGTTTCAGATGGTTTTTTACCTATGCGCTTATCCTTACTTTGTTTCATCACTTCTTCTTGTTTATACTTGAAGTGTTTAGATTCTCAGAGATACAATATACGCTGGGCCGGGCCGTACTAAGCTCAGTATTTACTGTATTTTTGGTGCTGGTTTCGGGTCTGTTGTTTTATAAAAGTAAAGAGCGTAAATGAATCAATATTTTGAGCGGAGATACATTATTGGCGGCATATTTATTACCCTTATTTTAATACTTCTTGGCCGCCTCTTTTATATCCAGATCATTGACGACAGGTACGCGCTTTCTGCCAGTAAGAACGTCATTCGCCAATACATCCAATACCCTGCCCGAGGACCAATACTTGATCGTAACGGAAAAATCCTGGTCACGAATGAATTAGTATACGATGTCTTTGTTACTCCAAAAGAGATCAAATCTTTTGATACGCTGGAGTTTTGCAAACTACTGGGCATTGACCGGACGGAGTTTAATAAGCGTTTGGCTAAAGCCATAAAATATTCGCCTAACCTGCAGTCGCCTTTTGAGAAACAACTATCGCCACAGTTGTATGCTTCTTTCCAGGAGCGCCTGTCTGAATTTCCGGGCTTTAGGGTCGGCCCTCACCCTATCCGCAATTATCCGGATTCCGTAGCCGCGCAGTTTCTGGGATATATAGGCGAGGTTAACGATAACGTTATTGCTAAATCTGGCGGTTATTATCGTTTAGGCGACTATATTGGTATTTCTGGCGTAGAGAAAGCTTATGAAACAGTTTTGCGCGGCCAGCGCGGCGTAAAAAATATGATGGTCGACTCGAAAGGTGTGCAGAAAGGCTCTTACGCCAATGGTGAGTATGACACCCTTGCCGTCGCCGGCGAAAAGCTAACTTCATCCTTAGATATCAGATTACAGAAACTTGGTGAAAAACTGATGAAGAATAAAGTTGGCAGTATTGTGGCTATCGAACCATCATCCGGCGAGATATTAGCATTTGTGAGCAGCCCGGGCTACGATCCTAATCTGTTAGTAGTGGGGCATAATCGCAGCACCAATTATAACAGACTAAACGACAATCCGTATAAACCGTTTTTAGTACGGCCTATACAAGCAAATTACCCGCCAGGGTCATCATTTAAACCCCTGAGCGCACTAATTGCAATGCAGGAGGGGATGATCACACCACAAACTACTTACTATTGCCCCGGATATTATACAGCAGGCAATCGTAGAATAGCTTGTTTTCATGGCGAGCGGCATGGATTAGTTACCTTGAGCAGTGCTGTGGCCGAATCGTGCAACGGCTACTTTGATATGGTGTTTGAAAAACTGATTAATCGTAACGGCCCAAAACAAACTGATACTACCTTTACTTTGTGGCGAAATAATGTGGCTAAGTTTGGCTTGGGTGGAAGGCTTGGTCTCGATTTGCCAAGCGAAGGTACCGGGCTATTACCCAAGGCATCGCGTTATGACAAGATGTACCATCGCGGCGGCTGGCGTTCAAGTACGGTTATTTCATTAGGTATCGGTCAGGGTGAATTATCAGCTACCCCTTTACAATTGGCCAACATAGAAGCCACCATTGCCAATCATGGCTTCTATTACAAGCCGCACCTTATTAAATCCATCGGCAATAGAGAGATCATTAAAAAAGAATATACCATAAAAAATTATGTAGGTATTGACCCACAGTACTTCGAACCCGTTATTGATGGCATGCAAGCCGTGGTTGACCATGGTACGGCAGCAGGCTCAAAAATACCGGGTATAATTATGTGCGGAAAGACCGGAACAGCGCAAAACAGTCATGGTGAAGACCACTCGGTATTCGTAGCTTTTGCGCCACGCGAAAACCCTAAGATAGCTATAGCGGTAGTGGTAGAGAACGCAGGCCAGGGTTCCAGTTGGGCCGCGCCGATTGCCAGTTTCATCGTAGAAAAATATTTACGCGACTCTATCACGCGAAGGCCGTCAGGTATAGATCCGGAAAGATATATGAACGCTAATCTGTTGCCCGATATGTCGAGATACATTAGTCAACAAAAAAGACGCGCGCAATTGGATAGCATTAAAAAAGCAAGGGTCGATTCATTGAAAAAAGCCGCCGCTATTCAATCGGCAGCATACAAAAACAAAAAACCTGCGGTTTCAAATTATTTGTCAGCCATAAAACGTAAAGATGATGAGTAACCAACAACGCAGTTTCTTTTTCAATGTCGACTGGCTAACCGTTATTATGTATCTGGTGCTATGTAGCATTGGTGTACTCTGTATTCACTCTGCTGTCTACGATCCTAAGAACCCATCACTTGTAGATCTTGATACCAACTATGGCAAGCAATTTGTATTTGTACTCATAGGTGTGGTGATGGGGGTGTTCATTTTGCTATTGGAAAGCCGGTTTCTCTCTGCGTTGGCCCCGGCTATGTATGTAGTTACAACGTTGCTCCTAATTGTCGTGCTGGTCATTGGTCGTAACGTAGGTGGTAACCAGGCCTGGATATCCCTGCCGGGCGGTTTCAGACTACAACCTTCAGAATTTGCTAAATTTGCCACCTGCCTATTGCTGGCGCGATACTTAAGCGGCACTAATGTTAAAATAACCGAACTCAAATCATTTGCCGTTGCAGCAGCTATCATTCTTTTGCCAATGGTACTTATCCTGCTTCAGCCTGATGCAGGCTCGACCCTTGTATTTAGTTCATTGCTGTTTGTATTGTATCGGGAGGGCTTGTCCCCCTATTTCCTGATATTGGAAGGTTTGTTTATTGCACTGTTTGTTATTACTATAAAGGTTGGCAATCTGCCTGTTATCATAGGTAGTATCATTATTCTTACCGTAGCCATTGTGCTAATTTTCAGACGCAACCGCAAGTTGGTGTTAACCATGGCTGCCGGCGCCAGCATACTGATTGCCTTCGTGTTAAGTGTACAGTTTCTATATACCAAAGTTTTAAAACCACACCAAAAGGTACGTATAGACATTGTATTAGGGATAACCAAAGATCCGCGCGGAAAAGGATACAATGTCAATCAGTCAAAGATTGCAATTGGGTCAGGGAAGTTGTGGGGCAAAGGCTACATGCATGGTACACAAACCAAATACTCATTTGTACCCGAACAGAGCACCGACTTTATTTTCTGTACAGTGGGCGAAGAATTTGGGTTTGCGGGGTCGGTAGCGGTGCTGAGTTTGTACCTGTTGTTAGTGCTGCGCATTATTTATATAGCTGAGCGACAGCGATCGCCATTCTCACGTATCTATGCTTATGGCGTGGCTTCAATAATCTTCTTCCACGTAGTGATCAATATCGGCATGACGATTGGCATTGTGCCCTCAATAGGTATCCCTCTGCCATTGATTAGCTATGGAGGATCCTCTTTATTGAGCTTTACTGTCATGCTGTTTATCCTGATCAAACTGGATTCAAACAGGATGGGTATGATCTATGCGTAATACCCGCCTAGCCCTCGCCATGAAGAGAGCTATAGTAACCCGGTGGGGATAAATTAAATACCGCTATTCTAATACACTCCCCTTCGGGGCGCTGGCCGGGTTAAGCATACCTTCTTTTCAACAGCGAATAAAACTTCTCCGCCGTTTCGGGCTTGCTATCCCACTTGTTTTTTACGGTATAATTTTTTGTCAGGAAACGATTGGCCTCCTCAAAAGTATTGAAACGGTTCAGTATTTCGATTGCTTCGCTGTATGCCAAACTATAACCATTGAACAGGTCTTTGATAAAGATCAATTTATCATTTAAAGTAATGGCTGCTTTTAAGTTAGTTACCGGTTGCGCGGCTGGTTCTGTATAATGAGATGCGCCGCTTCGTTGTGTCGACATACGCTCGTTAATTGTTAAAACCTCGTCTTTTGCCTTAGCAATCTCTTCTTTCTTTTCAACTGCTTCCGGCTCGACCTTAATCTCAGGTTTCGGTTCTCCTTTTAAATCAGGCTTTGAAATTTTGACTTTAACAGGTTCTGGAGTAACTTCTTCCTCAACAGGTAAAGCGGCTGTTTCTTCGTCATTGTCATCAAAAATATCATCCGGATCAATTTCCAGTTCATGGCGAATCACTTCAGGCGGTTCCATCATAAATGAATAACTATCCTTAGGAACGTCTGACGATAGATCAATCTGCGCCGGCGCTTGCTCAGATTCTACCGCCTCAGAACGTTTTAGTTTTGGTTGTTGCACCAACGGCTCAAAGAATTTTTCTGAGTTAACAGCAGGTTTAGCACTTTCAACCAGTTTCTCCTCTTCACTGGTTTGGGCCGGTTCTGCAGATCTTTCAGGTTCCGTGAAATTTATCAGTTCTGGTTTGGGCGATTCCACAGGCATTGGCGGCTCAATATTTCTTACCGGCAAATCAAATTGCCGTTCGGGTGTCCCAATCAGGTCGGGCGCCGGCAGTAATTTGCTGTCTGCTTTTGTGCCCACCTTGTCTGCGCGGGTTTCTTCGGCTTTCTCAGCTTTAGTACGTTGATTGAGCTTATTTAAAATCTCAGCATGGTCTGTCAGAAAATGCGCGTTGGCGACGAACAGCTCCATTTCCAGGTCGTTAATGTTTTCAGGGTCAGCTTTAATATATTGATATTGCTCATTAAGCTCCTTCAGGATGCCGCCTATTTTATTAAATACTTCCAGTTGCTTCATTACAATACTTTACAAAATGCTTATCAAAATTAAGCATTAAATTCTGATATTAGGACTTTACAAAAAGTTTACCATGCAGCTCACCGAGGAGATTTTTAAGCGCAAGAGTGAAAACGGTGGCGGTATCGAGGTTATTTGCGGGTCGATGTTTTCTGGAAAAACAGAAGAGTTGATAAGAAGAATTAACCGCGCCCGTTATGCAAAGTTGAGTGTAATAGTTTTTAAACCAAGAATGGATGTGAGGTATGACGAAAACGATGTTATATCGCACAACTCGACAGCTGCCAAATCTACACCGGTAAATAAATCATCAGAAATATTATTGCTGGCAGGCCATGCCCAGGTTGTCGGAATTGATGAGGCGCAGTTTTTTGACAATAAATTACCCGATGTTTGCACCACCCTTGCTAATAAGGGCATACGTGTAATTATAGCCGGCTTAGATATGGATTTTAAAGGCCGTCCCTTTGGCCCGATGCCTACACTTATGGCTATTGCAGAATCAGTAACAAAAGTACATGCAGTATGCGTCCGTTGCGGTACGCCTGCATTATACTCATATCGCCTGGTGCCAAGTAAGGAAAAAGTACTTTTGGGCGAGAAGGATAGCTATGAACCCCGCTGCCGGGTTTGTTACAATAGTAAGACATTCTGATATCTTGAGCTACAACTTAGCACGATATATTTAAAGCAATTTTATAAGCTGTGGGCTACTTAGTATCACACTATCAGGTGTTATGAACCGTATCATGAGACAGTATAACATGCTGCTCTGATGAGCTGACGAAACAAGTAATTGAAATATTTCTAGCCTGTTTCTATCATAGATACCATGAAATTTATTACCTCGTAAAACAAAATGGCTATGATTGATTGTTATAGTATACACAACCTATTACAACAATGGCAAAAAAGATACTAGTAATTGAGGATGATAAAGATATTAGAGAATCTATTGTCTACGTTTTAGAAGAAGAGAACTATGAAGTCATATCCTCAGAGGACTCCAAAATTCTGAAATCAATTCATGATATCAAGCCTGATATAATATTACTGGACAACTGGCTTACCGAGTGGAAAAGCGACGCCAATGGCGAACAACTAAGCCGACAGCTAAAAAGCGATCCAACAACAAGCCATATACCCGTTGTTATCATCTCGGCAGTGAGTAATATCAAAGAGATAGCCGCCGCGGGCTTAGCGGACGCATACCTTAAAAAACCTTTCGATTTGTCAGATCTGACCAACATTGTCAAAAAGCACCTGAAGTAAATATCTATCTTGTCATCGCGACGCAAGGAGAGATCTATATGCCTGCAAATCATAACTGATTTAACATCTATATAGATATCTCACTGACGTTCGATATGACAAGCGTGTTTTTTGTATAGGCCTCTTAGCTATACTCAGCAGCAAAACCAGTATTTACTGCTCCATAACTACTACTGCCGATCTTGGCGGTACTTCAACGCTGCCATCCGTTGCCCTGGCATCTTGATTCTCCGGCGATGCCATGACCAGTTTACCTTGGTTAGGAATATTGACTTTGCAGTTAACCGCTTTGCGCACCGGGTTTACCAGCACAACAGCTCTTTTGCCTGTTGAAGTAGTGAATACCGAATACTTACAGTCGCCATTAGCAACTACTGAAGCGCCCAGGGTATCGTGGAAGTCGCCGTCCCATAAATAAGCTCTGTAGCGTTTACGCAGGGCGTCTATCTTTTTACCGTAATCAAGCGTCATTTTAAAATCAGTAATATGGCCCTTAAAGTTATAAGGCTCATAACTGATAATGTATCTGTCCATCAGGATCAGATTGAGCATCTCACGGTCATCAAAACCATTTACGGCAACAATCAGCGGCGAGTGCGAATCTAAATAACGGCAAACTGGTATCGAGCCACCATTGATACGGAAGTATGAGGTTGAATAATACTGCATCAGCCAATCCATGTGGCCTTCTCCCGCAAAAAGAAAATCAGGACTGATCTTATCAGCAGCAGCACGCAGTTGCGAGGCCAGCGGCATGTCGCCACTATAAATATAACCCGGCGCGGTATAACCATGATTGGTAGCAAAGCTGTACTTAACCGGTCCGTGATGGCAATTCTCATCAAACAACCAGCCTGCCCCCCCTAAGTCTAACAATTTTTGAAACTCCTTGGTAATACGATCGCGAAACTGCGGACTTACAAAATCCATCACCGCACGACGTCTGGTGTTAATACCTGCAAGTTGCGTAGGTGTGTAATAGCTGTAGCCACCATGTTCGTATGGAATGCCGTAAGGGTCGGTAGCCGCATACTTGTAAAGCTCGTTCTTGTACCAGTCCTTAGTTTTATCGGCCCAATTAAGCTTACCAAACATGATCATCTTTACGCCCATGGCCTGCACCTTTTTAATGGCGTCTTTTAAATCCTGCCTGGTGCCTAAATTCGGATCAGTATTTTGGCTTGGGTCCCCGCCATCCTGGCCATCCTCGTTCCAGCCTACCAGTTGTATGGCTCCAACGCCGTTTTCGGCACATTCTTTCCCGTACTGTACAATGTCTTTATATTTAACCCGATAATCCTGTTCGGGCGAGTTGATCTGTAATTGGAACCATGAATGCACATCCTGAACCCAGGCCGGCTCGTGCGGTGCCTTGAACCAGGTATTACGCCATTTTTTGTACAAGTCGACGCCATTATGCCAGTCGCCGCTATAACACTGTATTACTACAGGTGCCAGGTCATATTTTGTATGCGGATGCGCAAAAATGAAATGACAGGTCCGAAATTCAAGATTCACCGGGTGGCCATCAATCTCATCAACCTGCGGCACCGGTGCATTAACTGATTGTTCGACGCCGGGATTTTGTACAAAAGTAAACTCCAATAAATACTTTTGAAATGGATCCTGCATTTCGACATAGATACCCTGACCCGGGGTCTGTATTAAGATAAAAAGGCTGCGGTTGGTATCAAAAGTTTTAATTGGAGTAAAGGTACCCCAATAGCCTTTGTCGTTACCAAAATTCGGAAATAATTCAGCCGACTCCAGGTTACCATACCACATGGCTTTAACTTGCATTGGCGATGTTTTGGCCGGGCGTGAAAAATCGCCCAGATATGGATAATCGATTGTCTCGACAGTTAAGTCAGAATTATTTTCTAATGATCCGGAAAAAGTAAGCTTACCATGGTTTAAAACAACACCACCTGTAAATTTCATCGGCAATACGCCGCCGTGATCGCTAGTCAGTTTATCCCAATGGATGCGCACTTCATGATCTGATATCTTCTCAACACGAGCCGGTTGCCCGGTTCCCATCACGTAGTTACTGCGTTGCTTAGGCAGGGGCACCAGCATTCTGAAAGTGGTACCCAGCTCGGGACGGCGTTGAATAACCCAATGAGTGGATTTGCGTTCCATGCGCACCAGGGCACCCGTGCCTGAGTCGAATGCTACCAGTAATGAGTCGTCCTGAATAACGACTTCGTCATTTAAAACCGGCTTGGCCTGCGCCACAAATGCCGGACACAACAAGGCCATAGCTAGTGCTAATCGCGCTATAATTTTCATGAAAATAGGATATAAATTGGTTCTTTACCCTTGTGGGTCAAGGGGTAAAGTTAATAATTTACATTTATTATCCAATCGATTGCATTCTATTTATCAATGATCATTGTGGCCGTGTTTAATCATCTCTTTGATGGCACTGGCTACAAATAACTTTTCTGGCGGACTAAGCTGCTGTTCCTTTTCGCCGCCATTTATCCGGTAGGTAATGTGGCCCCGGTAATCACTCTCGGCAACCAGTTGCTGATTATCATGGCTGTATTTTACAGAACCATTGGGGCTGATATGTAAAATACCCGTGCCTTCTGTGTTAAAAACTACACGTCCCCAATATTCTATACATGTCATATTGTAATTGTCGCCAGTTTTAATTACTACATGTCTGTGCGAGCCTTGACAAGCTGCCATTGCAACTATCATGTATATGCCTATTAAATTGATTGTTAAGGTTTTCATGTTTCATTTTTTAAATCAAACCAAAGATAACACATTTATATAGTACTATGCAATACATAATACCAATTATTTTCAAATTCTTTATAGTATTTTTATTAGCCGCCGATTGTCAGTGCATTATCAGAATATGCCACTTCGATGTAAGGAAAACATCCCAAACACGACTATCTTCGTTAGTTATAATATTATGAAAAAGATAATCTGTCTATTAATAGTAATGCAGACGGGCGTTATATCGCTTTTTGCATCGCCGGCAAAAATTATTAACCCGCTATATGCAAAAGCAGTTGTTGACACGGCTACCTTTGCCATGGGCTGTTTTTGGTGTACTGAAGCAAAATTCCAGCAACTGCGCGGGGTTAAAAAAGTAATCTCGGGTTTTAGCGGCGGCCATATAGCTAACCCAAGCTATGACCAGGTTTGTACAGGCACTACCGGCCATGCCGAAACCTGCAACATCATCTATGACCCCAAACAAATTACTTATGATGAACTATTAGAGGCTTTCTTTGTAGCACACGATCCAACCCAGCTAAACAGGCAGGGTAATGATGTGGGCACACAATATCGCTCGGCTATTTTTTATCATAATTCCGATCAGAAAAACAAGGCTAATTATTATATAGCAAAGCTAAATATGGCCAAAGCTTATAAATCGCCTATTGTAACGCAAGTGGTTCCTTTTAAGATTTTTTATAAAGCAGAGAACTATCACCAGAACTATTACAACCTAAACGGCTCTCAACCTTATTGTAAATATGTGATACAGCCTGAGCTGGAAAAATTTAAGGCAGTGTTTAAAAACAAATTGAAACGATGAAAAAATTAATGCTCTTAGGCACTATGCTTTTAGGATGGGCTTGCGGTGCCAACGCACAACACCTTAAAACCAAAAGCGGTCATGAAAATAATCCTTATTACTCTAATACCGATACACGCCATTTAAATGTATCGAATGCTGAATGGAAAAAGATCCTGCCGGCAAATTTGTATGCCACTGCCCGCGAGCAAGCCACAGAGCGGGCTTTTACAGGCAAGTTTTGGAAAAGTACAGACAAAGGCACCTATTACTGCGCGGTGTGCGGAAACAAGCTATTCCGGTCTGATGCCAAATTTGCGAGTGACTGCGGCTGGCCAAGCTTTTTTGAGCCAGCAAGGAAAGATGCTGTTAAATATCGCGAAGATAAATCGTTTGGAATGGAGAGAACGGAAGTATTGTGCGCCAGATGCGGCTCGCACCTGGGTCATATATTTGACGACGGACCGGCACCAACTTACAAAAGATTTTGTATGAACTCCGTATCGCTTGATTTTTTACCTGACGGATTTAAACAATAGATTGTTCGGCTATATTTGATTGGTCAACTAAATATAACCTATGTCATTTATCTGGATAATATACAAGCCAAGACCGGCAAATCGCCCGCCGATTTCAGGGAGATGGCTGAAGAAAAAGGATTTACACAAAACGGCGAGTTAAAAGCAAAAGCCGGAGACGTTACCAAATGGTTAAAAGATGATTTTGACCTGGGACATGGCCATGCCATGTCAATATACGCTTTGCTAAAAGGCATAAAAAAAGAGGACGGTAAATAGCCCTCTTTTATTTTATAATTTCTGCGGAATTTAGTAGCTGCTAATATGCGCATCCATCCAGGCCACACGTTTGGTAATGAAATCTTTCATATAAGCTACTTCTTTATCATATGTTCCTAAAACCACAGCGTTAGGGTATACATAAGTATTCAGAGTCGGCCATCTCTTAAAGTTTTGCTCCTGTGAAAGTTTAAGATAAGCTGCAGTGTGGTCGATATCTTTAAATATTTGTTCAACTTCTTTTGTTCGTATAGATTTCCACATGGCTCGCCATTTAAAATTCCATGTGGGGTCTATCGCCAGGCGAATCATCCATTTGCCATATCGGGTGTACCAGTTTTCCGGATCTTTTGATACTGAATAATCGCAATTGCCCAGGCTTATATCAAAGTCCCAAATTGGGCCCATGCCCAACTTACCGGTTTTGTCCTTATAATAAAAGATGCTACTAAAATCCCACGAGTCCTGGTTTTTTACGGTTTCATTAACCGCATACCAGCGCATAAACGAGTCGGCATCAATATATTTTGCGTAGCCGCTAACCGGGTCGGTCCAGTTAGTCGCGTAAAGTGCGTCTTCTGTAGCCTGCATATAATTTTTAATATAAGCAACCTGATCGGTAGTAAGCTCATCCGGATCTTTTACTGCAAATGGTACATTTTGGGTTGTCTTCCAATTGATCGCAGCATCCAGTTTATAATCCTCTTCAACCAGGAATCCGCCGGTAGGTACTACGTCCGAGCCTGTCATTTTACTGATGTTAACCCGGTTTGGATTGATCTCAACTGCGCTTGTCAACAAGTAATTACCCCAGTACTGTCCGTTTAAAACCACCTCGACAAACCGGCTTTCGGGTGCAAAGTCAGATTTAAGGCGTCGACCAAGCTCAAAAGCAATCTTGTTACGCATTAATGTTTTGTCGTTATAATTGGCCAGCAGTATCCAATCCTTAGCCGCTCCCATGCCAAGCATCGAAGCTTTTTTATCGAGTTTTATCTTGTAAGGCTTTTTAGGGTAATTAGTCCAGGTTGAGTTACCATGACCTTTTATCTGTAGCGACAAATTGGTTATATCCTGCTTATAACTGTTATTGGCGTCAACCACCAGATTGCCGGTTATATACGCATCTTTTGAAGTTACATCCGCGCCTGTGCTGGTATTTAGATAAAATATCGGCAGGCCTGTAAACGAACGGATAACTACTTTATATAACTTGGTAGCGCCGCTTGTCGAAGCAGTTGCATAGCCAACAACCTTTGAAAAATCAGTTACCGTAGTACCACTGTTTTGCACAGTATCGCCTACTTTAACTATAGTACCCGCACTTTTTGTGGTGAACGTTAATGCCAGTTTTTTGCCGGCCGACATATCGGGAATAATCGCGGTTATTGAGTCGCCGGCTATTGTACAGTCAATGTCGTCGGTAATTTTGCCGCTATTATTTTTTGCTTCTATTTTGGCTGATGTTATGTCAGCGTCGGTAACGGTTGTATTGCTGTTGCCTGGAGTGTTACTATCACCAGGCATAGTGGTGCTTTTTTTACAACTAAACAGCGCGATTAAAACGCAGAAAATCAATAGATACTTTCTCAAGGGATATTTAAAAAATTGATTCTAAAATTAGCTATTAATAATCAACTAGCGTTTTATTTAGAATATAATTATAACAAAAAGCGTCGCCTGTTTTAACGGACGACGCTTCTGGGTCTTAATTATTTTATTAATTAACAACCTCAAACTGCGATTTTAAACGAATATCTTCAGACGAACTGCCTACCATCACGTCAATAGGCTCAGCCTCCACCCTGAAATCATGAATTTTTTCATCATAAAACGCAAGCCTGCTGCTTGGTATAGTCATCTTGACTGTCTTGGTTTGACCTGGCGTTAAAGTGACACGTTCAAATCCCCTTAACTCCTTCATAGGGCGCTTTAAACTCGGCTTAACGTCATGAATATACAATTGTACCACTTCATCTCCGGTTACTTTACCAGTGTTTTTCACATTGAAAGAAACGGTGATATCGCCACTGGTTTTTATTTGTTTGGCCGATAATTTCAAATTGCTGTATGCAAAAGCCGTATAACTTAAACCATGGCCAAAAGGAAACAGAGGTGCGCCATTAATGTACATATAGGTAAACCCTTTGGTTACATCATACTCATCCTGCGATGGGACCTGCGCCTCTGATGCATAAACTGTCAATGGCATTTTACCGCCCGGATTGATGTTGCCAAACAGCGCATCGGCAATAGCATTACCGCCCTGTTCGCCCGGCCACCAGGCTTCTAAAATTGCCGGCGCATTTTCTTTAATATATGGAATAGTCAGCGGACCTGCATTCATCAACACTACGATAGTGCGTGGGTTGGCCGCCAATACCGCTTTAACCAAATCTTCTTGATTACCCGGTAAGCCCAACGAGGTACGGTCTCTATCCTCGGCCTCTACATTTAATGTTGTGCCCACATATACAATAGCCACATCCGCTTTTTTAGCAGCATCTACGGCCTTTTGTAACTCGGCTTCTTTATCAAATGCCGGCGCATTGGCCCTGTGTGGAGGGGTTATCTGCGCACCCGCGGCATAAATGATCTCAGTACCTGATACCATACGGTTTCTAATACCTTGCATAGGGTTTATTGCATCAATAGGCTTACCACTGTAGCCGCCGGCAGTAAACATGTTAGCATGCGGACCAATAACTGCTATGGTTTTGATCTTATTTTTATCCAACGGTAATAGGTGATTTTTGTTAGTCAATAATACCATCGACTCCTGCGCTGCCTTTAATGCCAACGCAATGTGCCCGGAGCTGCCAATTATGCTCATTGGTATTTTACTGTAAGGTACTTTATCCTGTGGGTCGAATTCGCCCAGCAAAAAGCGGTCGCGCATAACCCGGGATAATGACTCGTCTAATTTTGCCATGCTTAGCAATCCTTTGTTAACTGCCACCGGGATATATTGCATAAACTCTTTATCAGAAAAATCACAACCTGCATTGATAGATTTGGCAACGGCTTCTTCATAACTCATCTGACCTTTTTCATGGCCATTAACCATGGTATTAACGCCGCCAAGATCAGACACTACAAAACCTTTAAAGCCCCATTTGTTTTTCAGGATGTCGGTTAACATCATATGATTAATATTGTTGGGTACGCCGTTAATAGCATTATATGAAGCCATGACAGATTGTGCACCTCCCTCAACAATACAATCTTTAAAGTGCGGCAGCCAGAACTCGTGCAGCATGCGCTCGCTCACCGTGGCCGAGCGTTTGGTGCGGTCAGTTTCCACGTTATTAACTGCGTAGTGTTTTAAAGTTGATACCAGTTTCAAATAATGAGGATCATTACCCTGCAAACCCTTAACATGGGCTACACCGATGCGGCCATCCAGATAAGGATCTTCGCCGAAGCACTCATTTATACGGCCCCAATATGGGTTACGACTGATATTAATTACCGGCGAGCGATAGATCAAGCCCTTCTTTTCGCCCTTAAAATCAGGATCGTTATGCCAGCCGTTGTAAATGGCACGTGCTTCGTCTGATATAGCAGACGCCTCGTTATAAACCAGTTTAGGGTCCCACGTTGCTGCCATAGCTATTGATACCGGGAACATTGTGGTTGGCTGCGTCCAAACTACGCCATGTAAGCTCTGATTCCATTTGTCTGACTTAATATCGAAACGCGGAATGTCAGGCCCCTTATGATTCAGATACTCGGCCTTTTCTTCCAGTGTCATCCGCGATATCAGATCTTTAACCCTGGCCTCAACAGGTTTGGTATAATCGAGATATAAAGGTTTATCATTAGTCTGGGCCATTGACCGATTACCAGCTATTATGCCCGTCAACAGCAATAAAAAAGTCAACTTACTGCCACGAAGGTTTGCTCTCATTATATTAGGATTTGGTTTAATTAGCGTCTAATTACATGGGTTATTGCTAAGTTTAGCCACTAACCAACATAACAAATATAACTATGTCCTGATGCACATGGCCTTATGCACAAAATTTTTACTTGCAACTTTTGACTCTAAAGAAATGTTAAATTATAGGCTCAACATTTTTAAACACTAAATAATAGCTTAATAATAGCTTAATTACAAAGCCCGATCAATAAGCGCTATATAATGTTCTAATTTTTGCAAGATGATGTCTACCTGAATATCATCATTAGGGTCAATAATCATCGACTCATATTTATCTTTTAGCTTGATGCCTTCAGTTACCGGCTGCAATCTTTTGTCCAGGCAAAAACCCATCTTTAACTTTTTCTTATCTAACCATAGGTATGCCAGCTTCTTGCCTTTGTAGGTAAAGAACGGGATTTGAAACTTACGTTCGTGCAGATATCCCGACGAGTGTTAAGTACAATATCGCGCAGCGCCAGCAGGCAGCTCTGGTACGGCTCAGGTTTTGACAGATAGTAACCTTCCAGCGTTTTGATCATATTTTGTAAAATAACAATTTTCTTATCTGCAGTCAATTTTCTTGCGGGGTTAAGTGATAAAAAATATCTTTAAGCCTTTTTATCAATAAATCGACAATGCCTTTTACAAATAACCCTGATAATCAAAATAAGCTGTTAGCTTTTTACTTCGCATTCCTATTTACTTTGCTGTTCAATAGTGCAGCCCAGGCACAAGCCAAATGGATACGGCCCGAAACATCATCAGACAAACCGATGTGGGGCATACATAATGGCATTGTATTCTGCTTATGGCCAAACGCTGTTGAAACCGGCCATAAAGGCTCTGGCGGCCCAAGAGGATTGATACAGGTTGGCTATGAGTACAACGGAAAAATTTACCTGATTAATTACATTGCCATTGAGCCTATTGTCGACGGGAAGATTGAATTCAGCGAAATATCACCTTCTGCTACCGACGGCAAATGGGGCAAACTTATGTGGGCCAGTGATACAAAAACCAATGATGCTTATAACCCGGTAAGTATCAGTCACGGCGTCATCTCGCATCCAGATTCAAAACATCCACAAACTGAGCAACTAACCCTGTTTGTGTTTATGGAACAGTATTTAGATAAAGCTGCACCCTATTTGAAGATCAGCATTCGCAGCGATCGGCCGGAGGAAATTTGTTTCGAGATCAACAACAAAGCTAACAGCGCCCACATGGACCGATGTGCCTTGACCGCTACTATGGGCAATTATTCGCGGTTAAGGTTATTGCATTTAAATAATAAAGTGATAGACTCGCGTAAACTATACAGCGATTATGCGGGTATTGACTTTATCGAAAAAGAGGCTTACCCCGTAACCCAAATGCTTAAACTAAAGGACGGCAGCCCTATAGCCCTGGCCACCCAAAACGAAAGCCTGGCCCAATTAAACACATGGCCAACAGACAGCGCCTACAGTGCCAAAAAAGGCTGGCGCTACCGCCCTGATTTTAAACTAACCCAATACTGGCGCAAGGATGGCGCAAGCTATGACCCCTCATTACAAATAAGGGTAAATGGCCGTGCTAACTATTGGGCCGGTGCCAGCCCGGACCCCAGACAATATGTCAACCTTCCGGGAGGGCCGGCGTTTGAAAACTTTGAGCTTCGCGAAAAATACTATCCGGGCCAAAAGTTTATTTATGGTTTGAGCCGTAAATCAGTTGATGAGATTTTGAAACAACAATAGAGGGACTGATTGATGACCACTACCCACCCCACTGCGGGTTTGTTAAAAACCAAAGAGCATTTCGAGGTGCTTGACGGCCTTCGCGGCATTGCTGCCATATCTGTAGTGATTTTCCATTTTATGGAGATTGCCGTACCTGATTATACTAAAAGCTTTATAGCACACGCTTACCTGGCGGTCGATTTCTTTTTTTGCCTGTCGGGATTTGTGATTGCTTACGCTTATGACGCCAAACTGGAAAAGATTGGTATCGGCTCATTCTTTAAATTGAGGCTGATACGTCTGCACCCGCTGGTTATCATCGGTGCGGTTTGGGGGCTGGTAGCTTTTGTACTCGACCCATACGCTAACTTATGGAAAACTTATGCCGATAAACTTTGGCTGCTGCTGCTAAGCGGATGCACCATGGTACCGTACGCCATTGTCCGCGAGCGTTATTTTAACCTGTTTCACCTGAACCCGCCGACCTGGTCATTGTTTTGGGAGTATATTGCCAACATCGTTTATGCTTTGGTACTGGTAAAATTACGTAACCGCAATAAACTGCTTTGGGTGTTGGTAATTGTTGGCGCGGCCTTGTTGTTTTATGAATCAAAGCAGGCAACTAACCTTAGCGTAGGCTGGAGCGGGGACACTTTTTGGGGTGGCGGCGCCAGGGTATTATTCTCTTTTTTAGCCGGCATTCTGATCTATCGCACAGGTGCCAAGATCAAATCTAAATTAGGCTTTCCCGGTTTGGCTATATTACTTTTCACAACTTTCCTAACGCCTTATTCCAATTCAACCAACTGGTTTGCCGAGCCGCTGATCGTGGTGTTTGTTTACCCGTTGATCCTGTCGTTAGGCGTGGGTGCAGGGCTGACATCGCGTTTTGAAAAGCTGTGTGTATGGTCGGGCGAGATTTCCTATCCACTCTACATGATCCATTATCCGTTTATATGGTTGTTTATGAGCTATGTTGCAAAATATAAACCATCGCTTGGTGAAATGACCTGGATCATTGTCATCGGTACAGCTTTATTGATATTACTGGCTTATGTAGTATTGAAATTTTTAGACGAGCCTATCCGCAGATTTTTAAGGAAAAAATGGATTACTGAACAAGCGAAATAAAGAAGCCTGACAAGTATTGATAAGCTTGCCATTCCGAGCTAGCGAAAGATCTTATTTTAGTAAACAGGACAGTTGAGGACAGTTACTAAAATAAGATCAGATACTTTTATAGGGATAATTGAGCTCCCGTTGCCAATTATCCAACCAATTTATAAACTGTTAGAGCAAATCTACGCTATGCCTGATATATTACCCATGAAGCAAAAGATCAATTTTATTGCGATTTTAATAGGTACTTTTTTAAGCTGTTTATCAGCATCGGCACAAGAAAAAAAACCAGTCGACAAACGCCATTATGATGTAGCTGCATTTTTATATCCCGCCTATGCCAGCGACGATCCGCGTCTGCGCCCGTTCTGGCCATCAGGTATTGGTGAGTGGGAAACGGTCATGAATATGCAGGACCGTTACCCTGGCCACTATTGGAACCGCAAACCGCTATGGGGTACCATTAATGAAGCTGATCCGGCTGTAATGTCTATGGAGATTGACCAGGCTGCAGGGCATGGAGTTAACGTGTTTATCTTTGATTGGTACTGGTATGATGGACGCCCGTTTATGGAAACTACGCTGGATAATGGTTTTCTGAAAGCTGCTAACAATAATAAGATGAAATTTTATTTGATGTGGGCTAATCATGACGTTGTAAACACCTGGGATACCCGCTTAAATAAATATCACGAAGACAATGTGATCTGGACCGGCAAAGTCGACCGTGACGAATTTGAAAAAATCTGCAAACGCAACATCGGTAAATATTTTAAGCTGCCACAGTATTACAAGATTAACGGTAAACCGGTATTTATGATCTATGACCTGCCTAATCTGATCAACGGTTTAGGTGGTTTACAGCAAACCATAGCCGCACTGAAATGGTTTCGCGATGAGACAAAGAAAGCAGGGTTCCCCGGCCTCGACCTGCAATTTACTATGTGGAGCAGCAATTTTAACTTTAGTGGCTTTGATGCCAATAAAGGTGAGAAACCCAAAAATGCAGTATTGCAGCAATTGGGCTTTACCAGCGCAACGCACTACCAGTTTGCGCACTTTATAAATGTTAATGATGATTACCTAAACATCCTTGAAACGGTTAAAAAAGAGTGGGCAAAAATTGACAAAGAATTTGACATCCCTTACTATCCGCACATCAGCATTGGGTGGGACAACAGTCCGCGGACAGGTAAAAGCGCCGTGGTAAAAAACAACACACCGCAAAATTTCGAAAAAGCGCTGCGCATGGCCAGGGATTATGCCGATGCGCATCCTAAACAAACACCGCTTATTACCATAAACAGCTGGAACGAGTGGACCGAAACAAGCTATCTGCAGCCCGACAACGTCAACGGCTACGGTTATCTTGAAGCAGTAAAAAAGGTGTTTTTACAACAGCATTGATTACATTCCCGGTATTTTGATGCCGGCGTCTTTAATGTCCTGTAAAATTTTTTCCTGAACAAGCAACTTGGTATCCTGAAACCCGTGTGCGTTTACCCATACGCTAATGCTTAACACGTAGCCGTCAGGCAGCAGTTCGCCCACACCAATACGTTTTTGGGGCGATATAAGGCATTCTTCAGAATTGTCCAGCGTCTTGGCAATGATCTCTTTAGCCTGTTTAATATCCACGTTGTTAGGAATTTTATAGTTGATGTCCAACCTGCGGTTACCTTCGCGGCTTGTATTAATTATTACCTGGTTTGAAAGCTGACTATTAGGAACAATGAGGGTGCGGTTATCAAATGTCGTAACAATGGTATAAAATATCTGAATAGCGGTGACCGTGCCCTCCATGCCTTGCGTATTAATATTGTCGCCTACAATAAAAGGCTTAAGTAGTAAGATGACAATGCCGCTGGCAAAATTTTGCAAATTACCTGCCAAAGCTAAACCGGCGGCCACGCTTAAACCACCGATCAACACATTGAACAGCGTCATTTGAATACCAATAATCTGCATTACTGATAGTATGAGCATTATGCGTAATGCAACGCCAATAAGACTAATCAAAAATGGCTTGATGGTTGGATCTACCTGTTTGTGGTGCATTTTGCGTTGCGACCAGTTCAGCATTGTTTTGATGAGCCAAAAGCCAACAAAAAGCACAATCATTCCTATAAGAAATCGCGGCCCGTATAACAGAAGGAAATCGTAAGCCTTGCTATATAATTTATCAAGTTTGAGCTGCTCTGTCATTATATTTTATCTTCAGACTATTAACACGGGCACTGCCGCTTTGTTTATCTGGCCTTTAACTCGTTAACAAACCGTATATCACTCGCGAATTAATACCTGTTAATTTGGTGTTAAACACCATTTCTATGATTTACAAAAACTAAGCCTGCAAAGGGTTGTTACTCTTAAAACAAAAAGATATGCTGTTACCATTAGCTTTTGTATTTATTATAGGTTTTGTAATTGTAGCGCTGTGGTTTATTATCCGCAAACAGAGAGGCAAAAAAGAGAAGAATGAGAATATAAAATAGGATTGCAATTAAGCATCTAAGGGCAACGTAAACCAAAAAGTACTGCCTTTTCGTAAGTTGCTATGTACGCCAATTCTTCCGCCATGCTTTTCGATGATCTCGGCACATATATACAAACCCAACCCCAGTCCTGAAAATTTGACGCTGCCATAATCTGCGCGAAAATAACGTTCAAAAACATGGGGAAGCTTATCTGGTGGTATACCCGGTCCAAAGTCTGTTACAGAAATTTTTGCATGGTCGTCCAAGCGCTCAATCTTAATGACAATTTTTTTTGACAACGGAGCATATTTAACCGCATTGTTTATAAGATTGACAATCACCTGGTCAATCAATTGTTCATCAGCGCAAACCGAGAGTTCAGCATCTCCTTTTAATGTTATAGTATGAGTGTCGGCAGACCGGATATGCTGACAGCAGTCATCAATCATATTTTTTAAATTAAAAGTTGTTTTATGAATCGGAAAACTCCCCTGGCTGATGCGATTGCTGTTGAGTAAGCTATTAACCAAGTCTGTAAGTTTGTTCAAGCTCTTGTTGGCCTGCCCTACTAATTTTGTCAGCATTTCGGGCGAGATATCTGGCAACATTCGATCCAGTAATTGTAAGGCCCCTTTAAGCGAGGCAAGTGGAGTTTTTAGTTCATGGCTGGCTACGCTGATGAAATCGTCTTTTTGTTGTAGTATTTTGCGACGGTTGGTAACGTCTGTAAAAGTTACAATACCACCGGTGATCTGGCCCCGATCATTAATTATCGGTGCGGCGTTAATTGATATATATATCTTTTCAGCACTCGGAGTCACAATGCCAATCTCCTGATCGTAAACTGAATGGCCGGTTTTCAAAGCTACATAGATGGGATGCTCATCCATAGGCATCGGTGTACCATCAACACGTTCATTTTGCCATTTCATATCATTGTATTTATGGTCAAAAAACGTCTGCTGCGACATGCCCATAATCCGTTGCGCCATAGGGTTAGCATAAATTGGTGCGCAATCTACGTCGACAATAATTACGCCCTCGGCCATGGTATCCAATATACCTTGCAATCGCTGTTCATTACCACGAAGATTTTGTTCAAGCGCCGTCCGTTCGGTAATTATAGACTCCAGATTTTTTCGGGCCATAACCTGGGCTGTTACCTCAACGGCAACATCCATTACGCCAATGACATGGTTCTCGTCACGCAAAGGTTGATAACTGAAATTAAAATATCGTATTTCGAGTTCACCATTACGTATCAAACGCACAGGCACCTCGCTTCCGTCTAATGGTTTACCTGTGTTAAAAACATCAAACAGCAAGTTAGCCGCATGCTCGCCTTTCAATTCAGGAAGACCTTCCAGTAAAGGTTTGCCGATGACGCTCTCGTCTTTATTCAGGATTTCGAGCATAGGCGCATTTGCCATTTCGATTACCATTGCGGGTCCTCTAAAAACCAGAATAGCTACTGGGGCTTGGGCCATCAAACGCTTAAAATCCTCCTCAGATTCCTGCAAACGGGAAATTAAACGGTTAATGCTTTCATTGGAGATCAGCAAATCGTGGTTCACTGCCAGCAGGTTATTGTTAGCCGTTAGAAAGCCCTCGTTTGTGACAGACAATTCCTCGACCAATTGTTCCTCACGCTGTTGTTTTTCTGCGACTTGCTTCAATGCCAATACCCGGCTGGTTACGTCAGTAGCAGTGTGCAATATAGCCGCTGTATGTCCGGTATCGTTAAGCAACGCCCGGAATTCAAAATCAAAATAAGATGTTTTTACCTCGCCGTTTATTATTAATGTGGCCGGCGTGTCGGTAGCCTGGTAGGTTTCGCCTGTCGCCCAAACATTTTTTAATAAATCAGCAAAAGGTTGGCCTTTAAGTTCAGGCAGCGCTTCCTCCAGCGTCTTTCCGATGATACTTCTGTCTTTACCCCAAATGTGCAACATAGCATCATTAACAAATCTAATATGCAATTCGGCGTCATCGTAAATCGCCGTTGCATCTTTGGATCTGGTAAGGATATGAATGATTTCGGTATCAGACAGCATAGCAACTTTATAACGTTTAAGGTTATCAAATTGTTAGGGTATAAAAGATTTTATGTCCTTTAAGTTACCTATAATTCCTGTTTTGATTTATGGAAATAATTAATTAGGTATATGACCTTTACAGTCTTGCTAAGAAAGCTCCAACAGCCAATCCTGCCAGCATAGCTGCGGCCAGATATTTGCGATGAACTCCTGGCTTGCCGGGCAGACCAAAGCCACCGTTAGTAGCCATGCCATAGTTGACAGTATTATAACATTTCCATCTGTTAACCCAATTAGATGGACCATCCTTTAAATAGCAGAAAAGCCTTTAGACTTAAAGTCTAAAGGCTTTTTTGGATTTTGTGGTATCAGCTGGAATCGAACCAGCGACACAAGGATTTTCAGTCCTTTGCTCTACCAACTGAGCTATGATACCATCGCCCGTTTCGGGACTGCAAATGTAGCTTTTTTTTTATTTATCGATATTTTTTTTTCAAATTTCTTTTTAACTGCTACAAATTCAGCAGTAAATCAAATAGTTAAAATTCACCAGTAAACTTTACGGCCGTAATTGCATTCTATTATTTTTATAGACGACAGATAAATCTATCTTTGATTAATACTATGCACGCATAATGATTTCACAACTGATCTTCATTTTTATATTGTTAGCTGCCATTTACCTGTTTACCAACAACGCGGTTAAAATACGCCGTAATATATTGTTAGGCAGAGATATTGACAGATCAGACCGTCGCGCCCAACGCTGGGCTGTGATGCTAAAAGTTGCGTTAGGCCAAACCAAAATGACCAAGCGCCCGCTGGCTGCAGTAATGCATTTCTTTATTTATATCGGCTTTATTATCATCAATCTTGAAGTGTTGGAAATCATAATCGATGGGGTATTCGGCTCGCATCGTGTTTTCTCAAAACCGTTGGGCAGTTTATACGGGTTATTGATTGGCGGTTTTGAGATACTGGCCGTACTGGTGCTGATAGCTTGCGTAACTTTTCTCGCTCGCAGAAACATTGCCCACCTGAAACGTTTTAACGGAGTGGAAATGACCGAATGGCCTAAAAGCGATGCCAATTATATCCTGATTATAGAAATATGCCTGATGGCCGCTTTTATTACCATGAACGCAGCCGATTATAAATTGCAGGCTTTACATTTTGGTCATTATATAAAAGCGGGCAGTTTCCCGGCAAGTAGTTTAATTGCTCCTCTCCTGTCTGATAACCCAAATGTGTTGGCAATAACAGAGCGGGCTTGCTGGTGGTTCCATATTGCGGGTATACTAGCTTTCCTGAATTATCTGCCTTATTCCAAGCATTTCCATATTTTGCTGGCTTTTCCCAATGTCTGGTACTCTAACCTGGAACCCGAGGGTAAGATCACCAATATGGCTTCGGTAACCGGAGAAGTTAAAGCTATGCTTGATCCCTCTTATGTTCCTGAAAGTACCACACCTGGACGCTTTGGTGCCAAAGACGTTACCGACCTAACCTGGAAAAACCTGATGGATGCCTACACCTGTACCGAATGCGGTCGATGTACATCGGTTTGCCCGGCTAATATCACCGGCAAGCTGTTGTCGCCGCGTAAGATCATGATGGATACCCGCGACCGGATCACTGAGGTGGGTAATAACATCGACAAACATGGCAGGGACTTTCAAGACAACAAAATATTGCTGGACAACTACATTACCCGCGAAGAACTCTGGGCCTGCACCACCTGCAATGCTTGTGTAGACGCCTGCCCGGTCAATATTAATCCACTGGCTATTATTATGGAGATGCGCCGCTATGTTGTGATGGAAGAATCGCAGGCCCCGTCAAGTTTGAACAGTATGTTCAGCAATGTGGAGAACAATGGTGCGCCCTGGAAATATAGCAATGCCGACCGTTTTAATTGGGCACCCCACCTAAATCCTCCCCAAAGAGAAGGACTTTAATAATTCAATTATGGAAGATCTGACAAACAATATAAATCAACATTCCCAGCCCTCTGCAGAGGGCTGGGGTGAAGTCGCTACCATGGCCCAATTAGTTGCTGAAGGCAAAGAACCTGAAATACTATTCTGGGTAGGGTGTGCCGGAAGCTTTGATGAGCGCGCGCAAAAAATCACCCGCGATATCTGCAAGATATTGCATCACGTACGTATTAATTACGCCGTATTGGGTACAGAGGAAAGCTGCACCGGCGACCCTGCCAAACGTGCGGGCAACGAGTTTTTGTTCCAGATGCAGGCCATGACCAATATCGAGGTACTAAATGGTTATAACATCAAAAAAATAGTGACCGGCTGTCCGCATTGTTTTAATACCATAAAAAATGAGTACCCAGGTTTAGGTGGCACTTATGAAGTGATCCACCATTCGCAGCTGATACAGCAACTCATTGACGACGGGAAGCTAAAAGCCGAGGGCGGCGAAAGCTTCAAAGGCAAGCGCATCACTTACCATGACCCTTGCTATTTGGGTCGCGGTAACGATGTTTACGAAGCACCGCGCCGGGCACTCGAAGTTTTAGATACCGAACTCGTTGAAATGAAACGCTGCCGAAGCAATGGCCTGTGCTGTGGTGCGGGTGGTGCGCAGATGTTTAAAGAGCCCGAAAAAGGCGATAAAAACATTAACATGGAACGTATCGACGAGGTAATTTCCATAAATGCGCAGGTGGTGGCCGCAGCCTGCCCCTTCTGCATGACCATGCTCAGCGACGGTGTGAAAAATCACAACAAAGAGGATGAAATAAAGGTACTGGATATTGCCGAAATTACAGCCCGGGCAAACGGATTATAATCCTTTTGATTTAAAATAGTTGAGTGCCTGCTCCAGGCTATCCAAACGTTCATTCCCCATATTTTTTACGGGGATATTGAGCACGCTGGCCATTGAGTCGACGTTGCCCTTGCGGTCATTATAGGTTTGAACGATGATATCGTCAGATTTGCTTTTAAGTTCAAGCGTACCATTGTTTACATTGCCCAGGTACTCGATGTCGTCGAGTTTTTGAAGATAAAACGAGAAATACTCCTGTTTACCGTTTTGATAAGTTTTTCTCAAGCGGATGAAAGAGTCATCGGTCAGGCTCAGTTCCCATTTTTTGATCTTGATGTCTGTCGATGGGTCGTACGACTCGTTGAGGCATTTGTTTCCCCAGCTCAGCCAGTCCTGGTCAGTCATGCCCGCCACAAAGCACAAGCTAACCACAGCGCCAGCAATAATGGAAAATAAGAATACTATTTTTCTGCTTTTTGACAGAACTGATTTTGCCATGACAACAAAAATAACGCTCTAAATTAATAAATCGATATTTTTGCATATGCAATTTTCTGAAAATTCGAGAGTATGGATCTATCAGTCTGACAAAAAGTTGTCAGACGACGCAGTACAGCAAATACAACAACGCCTTGACTCTTTCGCTGCCGAGTGGACCGCCCATAACAACCAGCTAAAAGCTAAAGCCGAAATTCGCTATAACCGTTTTTTCATCCTGATTGTCGACGAGACCCAGGCAGGAGCCAGTGGCTGCTCTATTGATAAATCAGTGAATTTTATGAAACGCCTGGAACAGGAATTTGGACTAAATTTATTTGACCGCTTTAACCTGGCCTATCGAAAAGCCGATGAAGTGCTTTCACTGCCCCGTCATCAGTTTGAAGAAAAATTAAAAGACGGAAGTATCAACGCTGATACTGTTGTTTATAACAACCTGGTGCAAAACCTTACTGAGCTTAATTCAAAATGGGAAGTGCCCTTTAAAGATAGCTGGCATATACAATTGTTCAGGGACTTGGTTCAGTAGGTTATGCTGCTGTACTATCATTGGTCATACCGAATATTTGTCGTTCTGAACGGTAGCGACGAATCTTATTTAAGCGAAAATAACCACCAACGTACATTGTGCTGAGGAACAAAGCATCTGCCGGGCGGAGATAGCACGTTCGCATATTCTTCGTTATTCAGAACGACAGATTACCGGAAACGTTAAAAATCCAACGGCCCTAACCTGCGCATATTCTTCATGATCAGGTACTGCCGATGTCGTACAAAATCACTCGGATGAGTTGGCGACCATTTAAGCGGGCTTGGTAAAATAGAGATTATAGCAGCCGACTGCGCACGAGTCAAATCAAAAGCATCTTTATGGAAATAGGCCTGTGCCGCCGCTTGGGCGCCATAAATGCCGTCGCCCATTTCAATTACGTTCAGGTACACTTCCATAATACGGCGCTTGCTCCAGAATACTTCTATCAGCAAAGTAAAATAAGCCTCAAAGCCTTTGCGCACCCATGACCGGCCCGGCCACAGGAAAACGTTTTTGGCTGTTTGCTGCGATATGGTACTGCCGCCAATCAGTTTTTTGCTGCGCGAGTTTTTCTCGATAGCTTTTTCTATTGCATGAAAATCGAATCCATGATTTTCTAAAAAGGTCTGGTCTTCAGCTGCTACGGCGGCACGCTTCATGCCATCGGCTATATCGTCAAAGTCGCGCCATTCTTTGTCGATCTTCCAGTCCTTACCGTCTGCTTTGCGTTCAAAGCCACGTGTTATCATTAACCAGGTAACCGGCGGATCAATAAAGCGATAGGTAATCACCCATAAAACGGTGATGCTTATAAACAAAATCAGGAATAATTTAACAAAACGCCAGATGAGCTTACCCAAACCTTTCATGGTGCCTAAATTATTGTTTTTATTTCGGATGTCAGAGATCAACCTTATAAATTTAGGCCACCAGTTAAGGCAAATAATTGTAATTTAGCGGCTCTAAATTTTTTACTACAATGAGTACGCGCATTAAGATCAAAGCATTATTAGAAAGCACACAGACAGACATTGATGTAACCGTTAAAGGATGGGTTCGCACCTTCCGCAATAATCAATTCATCGCTTTAAATGATGGTTCGACCAATAATAACATACAAGTTGTAGTTGATTTTGAAAATACCGACCCTGCCCTGCTGAAACGCATCACCACCGGCGCCGCCATCAGCGTGTTTGGCCATTTGGTGCCGTCGCTGGGTAAAGGTCAGTCGGTCGAGATCAAAGCTAAAACTATCGAGATTTTAGGCGACAGCGATCCCGAAAAGTATCCACTGCAACCAAAAAAACACAGCCTGGAGTTTTTGCGTGAGATAGCACACCTGCGTTTCCGCACCAATACTTTTGGGGCGATTTTCAGGGTACGCCACAGCCTGGCATTTGCTATACATAAATTTTTTGAAGAGCGTGGGTTTGTTTACCTGCATACGCCAATCATCACTGCCAGTGATGCAGAGGGTGCGGGCGAGACTTTCCACGTTACCAACTTCGACCTGAATAATGTACCTAAAGGCGACAATGGCGAGGTTGATTTTAAACAGGACTTCTTTGGCCGCTCGGCTAACCTGACAGTATCGGGCCAGTTAGAGGGCGAACTTGGGGCGATGGCACTGAGCGATATTTATACGTTCGGCCCTACCTTCCGTGCCGAAAACTCAAACACTACCCGCCACCTGGCCGAGTTCTGGATGATTGAGCCGGAAATGGCCTTTGCCGATATTAACGACAACATGGATACTGCCGAGGCTTTACTGAAATACGTAATTGCCTATGCCCTGGATAAAAATAAAGAAGATATTGAGTTTTTGACCCAACGTTTGCTGGACGAGGAAAAGCAAAAGCCGCAAAACGAGCGTTCAGAGATGACATTGACCGAAAAGTTGCAATTCTGTTTGGATAACAACTTTGAGCGGTTGACTTATACCGAGGCTATCGATATTCTGAAAGAATCGACCCCTAACAAAAAGAAAAAGTTTCAATACCTGGTTGAAGGCTGGGGCACCGACCTGCAATCAGAACATGAGCGTTACCTGGTTGAAAAGCACTTTAAAAAACCGGTGATATTGACCGATTATCCGAAAGAGATCAAATCATTCTACATGCGCCAGAATGAGGATGGCAAGACTGTAGCCGCAATGGACATTCTGTTTCCCGGTATTGGCGAGATTGTAGGTGGATCGCAGCGCGAAGAGCGCCTGGAAAAACTGGAACAACGTATGGACGAACTGGGCATACCCAAAGACGAATTGTGGTGGTACCTGGATACCCGTCGTTTCGGTTCTTGTCCGCACGCCGGTTTTGGTTTGGGTTTTGAGCGTTTGGTGCTGTTTGTTACCGGCATGGGTAACATCCGCGATGTGATACCTTTCCCAAGATTTCCAAAGAACGCGGAGTTTTAACATAACATAACATAAGACTTACGAAGTTTTTGAAACTGGTAAGTCTTTCCCAAACTGATTAACTAAAGCCCTAACCACCTTGTCATTTCTTTAGATTAGCTTCAACAAAATAGTATAGGTTATTATCATTATTGAAGCTAATCTAAAGGAGATGACAACATGACAGATTTATTCAAAAAGTATTGTACTGTAGCATGATACAGGTGATACATCTGATATACCGGCAATACGCCTTAGTTAAAGGCAACTTTCCCCGCTATTCAAAACCCCGGGGCAAATTAAAGTTTTAAAGTCCATCCAAGGCTGTTGTAACATCATCTGGTTTTACTTATCTTACACCTTGAAATTAACTTATCATAATGAAAAAGTTCTCACTGATTATGCTGATGATTGGCATTGCTGCGTGCCACTCATTTGCCCAAACTCACGCCATGTGGATGCAGCAACCGGCTATCTCGCCTGACGGCAATTGGATAGCCTTTGAATTTAAAGGCAACCTGTTTAAGGTAGCTGCCACAGGTGGCGCAGCCATACCATTAACCATCAACAGCTCATACAACGGATACCCGGTTTGGAGCCACAATGGCAAAACCATTGCTTTCGCGTCCGACCGCTATGGTAATTTTGACGTTTATACGATGCCTGCCGATGGCGGTATGGCCAAACGAATTACCTTTGATTCAAGCAGGGATATACCCAATGAGTTTTCGGCCGATGATGAGACTATTTATTTCGGCAGCCGCCGTCATGACGTAGTAAGTTCAGTCCGTTTTCCAGAGGACGGCTACTTTATCAAATTGTATAAGGTACCGGCTAAAGGCGGTCGCAGTATTATGGTAAACTCGGCCGGTACCGAGTTTGTACATTTTAACAAAACCGGCGATAAATTTATCTTTCAGGATAGCAAAGGCTATGAAAACCCCTACCGTAAACACCACACCTCCGGCATAACCCGCGACATCTGGATATATAACACCAAAAACAATACTTACACTAAGGTATCAACCTATAAAGGTGAAGACCGCGAGCCGGTTTGGGGTAATAGCGGCACGTTCTATTACCTGAGCGAGCGCAACGGTAATCAAAACCTTTTCAGCTCAAGCGAAGCTGATATTAACAAGATCAATCAGCTCACCACCTTCGAAAAAAACCCAGTACGTAATTTATCCCGTGCAGAAAACGGCACTTTTGCCTTTACCCAAAACGGCGAAATATACACCCTTAAAGAAGGCGGCCAACCGCAAAAGGTTACCATTGATATCAATGCAGATTTTAATGCCGATCAAACCCAAAACGTAACCGTAAGGGGCGGCGCTTCAGAAATGGCAGTATCGCCCAACGGTAAGGAAATTGCCTTTGTTTACCGCGGTGAAATATTTGCCGCTGCTGCCGAGGGCGGTATAGTAAAAAGAATAACCAACACGCCTTACCAGGAGCGCATGATCAAATTTGCGCCCGATGGCAGAAGCATTATCTATTCGGTTGAAAACAAAAAATCATGGGATATTTATAAAGTCACTATCGCCAGCAAAAGCGAACCTTATTTTTATGCCGCTACTACATTAAATACTGAGCCTGTTATTGCAACCGACAAAGATGAGTTTGAACCCGTTCCATCGCCTGACGGCAAAAAGATAGCTTACCTGGAAGAGCGTAATGTAATTAAGGTGTTTGATATCGCCAGCAAAAAATCAATTGACATATTACCAGAAGGCGTTAACTATTCTTATGCCGATGGCGATCAGAACTTTGTTTGGTCGGCAGACAGCAAATACATTTTGGCACAATCGTCAGAAGCTAATGCATTGGGCAACAGCGAGATTGTTTTAATTAAGGCGGATGGCTCGAAAGGCCGTGTTAACCTTACTGAAAGCGGCTTTGATGATAACAATCCGCAGTTTGGCATGAACGATAAAATGATGTACTGGGTGAGCGATAAACAAGGCATGAAAAACCTGAGCCGCGGTGCTCAGGGCGACATTTATGCCATGTTCTTTGACCAGGCAACGTGGGACAAATTTGAATTGAGCAAAGAAGATCTGGGTCTCAAGACAGAGATCGATAAACGCGATTCTGTCGACATTAAAAAAGCTGCAGCCAAGGCAGATAGCATTGCCAGAGCGCAAAAGAAAAAAATCACGCCGCCAGCTGTTCCTGAATTTGTACCAAACCTGGACAACCTGGAAGACCGTACCAGACGCCTGACCACAGTTTCAACACATATCGGCGATTCAAAACTATCAAAAGACGGCGAAAAGCTCTACTATCTGGCCCGCTTCGATAAAGGATACAATCTCTGGGTACTTTCAACACGCACACACGAAACCCGCATCCTTGCTGAGATCAATTCGGGAGGTGGATCGTTAGAAATGACCAAGGACGGAAAGTGGTTATTTCTGCTGTCCGGCGGCGGCATTATGCGCATTGGTGTTGACGATGGCAAAGTAAGTTCTGTGCCTATTAATTCAACCTTTACACTGAATGCGGCGGCAGAGCGCGAATACATTTATGACCACGCTTGCAAAGAGGTGCCTAAAAAACTGTATGACCCTAAACTAAACGGTGCAGATTGGGCTTACTATACTGCGAACTACAAAAAGTTTTTACCATACGTTAGCAATGGCTACGATTTCCAGGTGCTGTTGAGCGAGTTGCTTGGCGAACTTAACGTATCGCATACAGGCGGCATTTATTCAGCAAGCTTTCCCGACGGCGAACGCACCGCAGCATTGGGCCTGATTTATGATTATCAAAAAGGCGGCGATGGCCTGGTGGTAAAAGACATCATCACCGGCGGACCTTTCGCGATAGCCAAAACCAACATGAAACGTGGTTATGTAATTGACAAGATTGACGGAAATGCTATTACAGCCGACGACGACTGGTCTAAATTACTGAATGGCAAGGCCGGTAAATATACGCTGGTTACTTTCCACGACCCGGCCTCAAAAGCAACTTACAATGAAACTGTTAAACCCATCGGTGCCGGTGCCGAAAACAATTTGCTGTATGACCGCTGGGTACGTAAAATGGAGCACCTGACTGATAGTTTATCGCATGGCGAAGTAGGTTATGTACATGTACAGGGCATGAACGAAGAAAGCTACCGTGTTACCTTCGATAAAGTGTTAGGTAAAAACATTAACAAAAAAGCATTGATAGTTGATACCCGCTTTAACGGTGGCGGCTGGCTGCACGATGAATTGGTTACCTTTTTAAGTGGTAAACGTTATTTTGACCTGCGCCCGCAGGGACATAAAACTACCGGCGGTGAGTCGGCCAATAAATGGGATAAACCAAGCTGCGTACTGATAAGCGAGGGGAATTATTCCGATGCATTTATGTTTCCGTATGCTTATAAAGAGTTGGGCATAGGTAAACTTATAGGCATGCCGGTTGCCGGTACCGGTACCGCTGTTTGGTGGGAAAACCAGATCGATAATTCGATAACTTTTGGTATACCAATGATATCGAGCTGGGGCATTAATGAAACCCACCCGACAGAGAACCATGAATTAGAACCGGATATCAGGGTAACTAACGACTATAACAACGTATTAACCGGCGACGACCAGCAACTGGAAGCTGCCGTAAAAGAAATGCTGAAAGAAGTAGGCGGAAAATAAGACGTTACCGATGCCAAAAAGCCCAGCCGGTAATGGTTGGGCTTTTTATTATAAGCACTTGGCTGTCACCCTGAGGCTCGAAGGGTAAGTGCAGGGTTTATTAATACTTGAGAGGCCGGCGCTTATGCTTCGGGCATGAGCATGAGAGCCCCTTTACCTCGTAGATATATATGTTCTATTTATGATAATCCTTCTGCACAATCAAAAAACTGGCTCGCTCCTCTTTGTGAAATGGCACGTTCCAACTGCCTTGATAGCTGATCTTAGCCGGCAGTAATTCGCCGTTAAAGGGAAGCAGTTCGATGTTCATCCTGACATCAAAATCAAAAAACAGGTTGCTGTATTTCATATCTACATAACGACCCAGTATTTTAAATGTACGCATATCGAAGATAGTGGTCAGTTCGCGGATCACGACATCTCCATCGGCAACGCTTGGCTTTTTGATCACTTTAAAGCGATATACCGGTATAGTATCCAGATATTTACCGCGGGCAAATTCGTAGTAATAAAACTGACGCATATCACGTCCAAAAATCTCTGTCTTACCGCTGATGAACGGAATGCCAGTAACCTTACGCCCGGGCGTAAAGATGAGTGTTTTAAGTTTGTCTTTGTAAGAACCGTTCTTACCTACCCCAGCCAGCGGGTCGGCAGCTGAGAAGCCCGAGTTGTAAGCATTATTAAAGATGTAATCAAACATCTCGACAGTATATAACTCATATTTACCGTTGTGCTTGTATACGTTGCCTTTGTCCTGTTTAAAAAGATATTCGGTTTTAGGTTTGCCGGCTACAATGGTGTGCCTGATGCGACGATGAATTTCGCCGTCTACGCGGTTCTTTTTATCGTAAGTGTAAATGTCGTTAGCGGCAGTAAAGCCATACCGTTTCATGTTACGAAAGGCTTTATAAAAACCTGTGTCCGCCAGTATTGCGTCGATAAAGTCCTGAGCATTTAAACGATGTGACCGGATATTGATGACCGAATCAATTACTACATTAAGTACAGTGTCTTTATTAAGATTACTTTGCTGCGCTTTAAGATTGAAAGCGCAGAGCATGAAGAACAGAGCTAATAAGCTTTTTTTGATCATAATCAATTTACGATTTATTGCTGAGTTATAAAATCCGTGCCCCTGAAGGTTCAATAACAATATTTTGTGTATGTCATCTCGACCGTAGGGAGATATCTATACACATGCTAAGCATGGTGTGAATGTCCGTGTATAGATTTCTCGCTCTGCTCGAAATGACAACCTTACTTTTTGTCATGGGTAGAAACGGAGATCTTAGCATTAAAATTGGTGTCATTCTGAAGCTCTCGAAGGGTGAGCGTAAAGGCCTTCCCTCATGCTTTGAGTGCCTCAGGATGACAGCAGCGCTCAGATTACATTCAATTAATTACCCAACTGTTTAATAGCCAGATAAGCCATCAAACCTACGCTTTGCTCTAACGCGGTTTCTTCAATATCAAATGTTGGGGTGTGTACGGCCGAGGTGATTCCGCGACTTTCGTTACGGGTGCCCATGCGGTAAAAACAAGCATCAGAAACCTGAGAGTAGTATGCAAAATCCTCTGCGGCCATCCAGATATCCAGGTCGACCACGTTTTCTTTGCCCAGGTAATCCTCGGCATGTGCGCGGGTCTCGTTGGTGAGCTTAGGCTCATTGATCAGGAAGGGGTAACCTTTCATGATATTAAACTCGCAACTGCCGCCCATGGCGTCGGCTATACCTTCGGCCATCTTCTTCATTTTAATATGAGCTTCGGCCCGCCATTTTTCGTTTAATGCCCTGAAAGTGCCTTCCAGCTTTACTTCGTTTGGAATAACATTAGTTGCGCCTTCAGCAATCACTTTACCGAAGGACAATACGGTAGGGTTTTTAGGATCGGCAAAGCGACTTACTATCTGTTGCAATGCTACCAATATATGTGCAGTAATAATCACCGGATCGACATTTTGTTGAGGTTGGGCACCATGGCCGCCTTTGCCTTTTACGGTAACATACAATTCATCAGTAGAGGCCATGTACTTACCTGCACGGAAACCAAATTTACCGGCATCAATCAAAGGCATTACGTGCTGGCCTAATACGGCATCTGGTTTTGGATTTTCCAGCACGCCTTCCTTAATCATCAGGCTTGCGCCACCCGGCAGCCTTTCTTCGGCAGGTTGGAAAATCAATTTAACAGTACCGCCAAATTCGCTTTTTAATTCAGTCAGAATTTTTGCTGTGCCTAACAATGACGAGGTATGTACGTCATGGCCGCAAGCATGCATTACCCCTTCGTTTTGCGATTTGTAGGGCACATCATTAGCTTCATAAATTGGCAACGCATCCATATCAGCACGAAGGGCAATCACCCTATCAGAAGGTTTCTCGCCTTTTATTAAAGCTACCAGCCCATTGTCGGCCATGCGCTCCCAGCCAATACCCAATTCATCCAGTTTTTTAGCAACAAAAGCTGACGTTTCAACCTCATGAAAAGATAACTCAGGATGGCTATGAATATGCCTGCGATTGGCAATCACTTCATTAAAAAGGCTTTTAGAAAGTTCTTGTATCTTTTGTTTAATCATTTCCTGTAGATATTTTTGGTGGGTTGATTTTACCTGATATGATAAAAAGGCTGGTAAATTTACCTTTTAATTCTTGTAATAATTTTTCGGCTTCAAGACGGGTTCTGAAATCGCCTACCCTAACTTTATAGTTGGGCACAGTATAACTAATATAAGTGCGGGTGCCCAGAAATTCTTCAACAAACCGGGCTTGTGCATTATAAGCCTCCTTACGGCTTGAACCATTATATATTTGCACCCTATAGCCGTACCCCGAAGTTGAATACACTGCTGCGGGAGCGCCTGCAACTTTTAAGGTAGAGCGCCGGGCAGCCAGCGTGTCAATACGCGGGTCTTTTACTACATCAACTGTTCCGCGGGTTTGGGCGTGGGCGGCTGTAGCGAAAAACATAGACATAAAAAAAAAGCACCCGATTATATGGCTAATAAGTGCGCTATAAACTGGTGCTTTTTTCATCATATTTTACTGTTGTCATTGCGAGTAATAAAATCCGATAGGACTCTAAGGTGCAATGACAATAATTTTGATGTCATCTCGACCAACAGGAGAGATCTATACACATGCTGAGCATGTGTGTATGTCTATATATAGATTTTCTCGCTATGCTCGAGATGACAATGTTATTTTTTTTGTCATGGTAGGAACGAAGCAATCGCACGCTTTATTCTTTTCTCCTTGCGGTCGCCACGCTACGCTCGCGATGACAAATTAAATAACTACGCCTGGCCTATGCCATGGCAGCTTTTATATTTTTTACCGCTGCCACAAGGGCAGGGGTCATTTCTACCTATTTTTTGCTCGACACGTATAGGAGTAGCTTTTTGCGGTTCGCGGGTGTCTTCAAATCCAGGTAAACCGCCGCCATCGCCAACCATCTCAGGTTTTGAGGTGCGCATTTGGCGCATATCGGTTTTTGGCTGAGGTTTAGCCTCTTGTACGTCGCCGGCCGATTGCTGCACGGCAATACCACCTCTGAACAAGAAACTTACCATCTCTTTATTAACAGTGGCTAACATAGAGCGGAACAGGTTAAATGCTTCAAATTTATAAACTAAGAGTGGATCTTTTTGTTCGTAAACCGCGTTTTGTACAGATTGCTTTAACTCGTCCATTTCACGCAAGTGTTCTTTCCAGGCATCGTCGATCAAGGCCAGCGTAACGTTTTTCTCGAATGATTTAATCACCTCAATACCATTATTTTCCACTGCCTTTTTTAGTGGAACAGCTACCTGTAAGCCACGCATACCATCAGTAAATGGTACAACAATGCTCTCGATTATGTTACCGCGAGTATTATAAACATCTTTTAATACAGGGTAAGCCTGTTGTGCAATGCTTTCTGATTTGCGTTTATAAAATTCCGTTACTTCGGCAAATACTTTATCAGTTAACGGGTTTACAGAGGTACCTGAAAACTCATCTTGCGTAATATCCGGATCGACAGAGAACAGACGAATGATCTCCAGGCGGAAACCTTCGTAGTTGTTCATATCTTTGTACTCAGAAACTACATCCTCTACAACATCAAAAACAGTGTTATTCAAATCTACGTCCAAACGCTCGCCGAATAGTGCGTTTTTACGTTTGGTATAAACCACAGTACGCTGCGAGTTCATAACGTCGTCATACTCCAGCAAACGTTTACGGGTACCAAAGTTATTTTCTTCGACCTTTTTCTGGGCACGTTCAATAGAGTTTGATATCATGGAGTGCTGAATCACCTCACCCTCTTCAATACCCATACGCACCATCAGGTTTGATATACGCTCTGAGCCAAATAAACGCATCAGGTTATCCTCTAACGATACAAAGAACTGAGAAGAACCCGGGTCGCCCTGACGACCTGCACGACCACGTAACTGTCTGTCGACGCGGCGCGACTCGTGGCGCTCGGTACCTACAATAGCTAAACCTCCGGCTTCTTTAACACCAGCACCTAACTTGATATCTGTACCACGACCCGCCATGTTGGTAGCAATGGTCACCGTGCCGGTAGTACCGGCTTCGGCAACAATCTCGGCCTCTCTCTGGTGCATTTTGGCATTTAATACATTATGCTTGATACCTCGTAGTTTAAGCATACGGCTTAGTAATTCTGATATCTCAACAGAAGTTGTACCTACCAGTACCGGACGACCGGCCTCTGTCAGTTTCACAATCTCGTCAGCAACTGCATTATATTTTTCGCGAACGGTGCGGTAAACCAAATCCTCTTTATCAGAACGACTTATTGGCGTATTGGTTGGTATCTCAACAACGTCCAGCTTATAAATTTCCCAGAATTCGCCTGCTTCAGTAACGGCAGTACCTGTCATACCGCAAAGCTTGTGGTACATCCTGAAATAATTTTGCAGGGTGATGGTTGCAAAAGTTTGCGAAGCATCTTCTACCTTCACATTCTCTTTAGCTTCGATAGCCTGGTGCAATCCATCAGAGTAACGGCGGCCATCCAGTACACGGCCGGTCTGCTCGTCAACTATCTTAACCTTACCCTCGTCAATGATATACTCAGTATCTTTCTCAAATAAGGTATAAGCCTTTAATAACTGGTTAACCGAGTGGATACGCTCAGACTTGATAGAGAAATCGCGCATCAGCTCATCTTTTTTGGCGATCTTGTCTTCGGCAGACAGATCAGATTTTTCAATCTCGGCAATTTCAGTACCTACATCAGGCATTATAAAGAAGTTAGGGTCTTCGCCTGATGCGGTGATCAATTCTATACCTTTCTCTGCCAGTTCAACCGAGTTTTGTTTCTCGTCTATTACAAAATAAAGCTCTGCATCAACTTTATGCATCTCTTTCTCTTGATCCTGCATATAGTAGTTCTCGCTCTTTAATAAGGTTTGCTTGTTAGCACCCTCGCTCAGGAACTTGATTAAAGCCTTGTTTTTGGGCAAGCCACGATAAGCACGTAATAATGACATGCCGCCTTCGTCAGGACCGGTTTTGCCCTCGGCGAGAGCTTTTTTTGCTTCGTTTAATACGGTATTGATATAAGCTTTCTGCGCGTTAACCAAACGCTCGATGCGTGGTTTTAACTCATAAAACTCATGCTCATCGCCACGTGGCACAGGGCCTGATATAATTAAAGGCGTACGGGCATCGTCAATTAATACCGAGTCAACCTCATCCACCATGGCGTAATGTAGTTTACGTTGCACTAGTTCTTCAGGGCTGCGTGTCATATTGTCACGCAGGTAGTCAAAACCAAACTCGTTATTGGTACCAAATGTAATATCTGCCAGGTAAGCAGCACGACGCTCCTCGCCGTTTGGCTCATGCTTATCTATACAATCTACAGATAAACCGTGGAATTCATATAATGGGCCCATCCATTCAGAGTCACGACGTGCCAGGTAATCATTCACGGTTACAATATGCACACCCTGTCCGGCCAGCGCGTTCAGGTATGCAGGTAATGTAGCTACCAGCGTTTTACCTTCACCAGTTGCCATTTCTGATATTTTACCCTGGTGCAATACAATACCACCAATCAGCTGAACATCATAGTGTACCATATTCCAGGTTACCTCATTACCGGCAGCAATCCAGGTGTTATGGTGTATGGCTTTATCGCCTTTAATAATAACGTTACTCTTTTTAGCAGCTAAATGGCGGTCAAACTCGGTAGCAGTAACCTCAACAGTTGGGTTACCGGTAAACCTGCGGGCAGTTTCTTTTACTACTGCAAAGGCCTCTGGCAATATATCTAACAGGATAACTTCAAGCTCTTTATCCCTGTCTTTTTGTAATTTATCTAACTGGGTGTACAGCTCAACCTTTTCCTGAACATCCATATTGGGGTTGTTTTCGGTTTGGTCTTTTATAGACTGTATCTCTTCATCTATTGATGCCAGCCCTTGCTTAATAGTCTCTTTAAAGGCTATAGTTCTGGCTCTCAGCTCATCGTTAGTTATCTGATCAAGCTTGGCAAACTCTGCCTTTATCTTCTCAACTAAAGGCATAATGGCCTTTACATCGCGTTCTGATTTGCTTCCGAAAAGCTTACTTATAAAATTTAACATATTTGGTTTTATATAATGGCTCGAACTCAATAATTAAGCCATTGTATTTTTAAAGTCATTATGACAGGCAAAGGTACATTTTTGAGGTGAAAGGTTAAAGGAGAAAAAGGTTAAAGGTTGGCTATTTGTAATAGGTAATTTGGCGCTCTGTTATCCTATCCAGCTTGCCTTCAAAGTATTCATTTTTGATAAGCCAATTATGCTTGCTATCTATTTTGGGATAGGTGTATATACGGATATACGTTTTTATAAGCGCTTGCGGTTTATTGTAATATCCGCGATATGACATACGCGTTTCTTTGACTAAGTTACCGTTATCATCATAAGTAAAAAACGTTTTAGAAGGTATGATACCTAAAGCCCCTTCAGCGTCACGCAGCTCAACAAGAACACCTTTAGTGTTATAGCGATAGTTGTGCCGGTGTGTTATCTGAGATGTTCCAAAATAGAAAGAACTGTCCTTGAGTCTCTTTCCCGATTTGTCAAGATCAATTCTAACCGTAAAATCAGTCAGGAAATCGGGCTTATTCTTAGAAGTTTGACGGCGGTCGGCTTTAACCGACTGATGATTTGCAGCGTAAGTAAAAGTTGTGATTGAAACGGGGCTAAGCGTATCAACCTTTTTATCTTTTTCATCAATGCGCTTTTCTTTAATATAACCCTTATCATCATAACTATAAACTGTTATCAATGTAAAATAGCCATTCATAGAATGTTCTGTGGATTTCACTATCCGGCCCTTTTCGTTGAATATATAAACAAACCTATCAAAACGGCTTCTATCCGTTGTATCGTTATCAATTAAGTATCTGGTTTCAATGACACTGTCTACTTTGCCTTTAATCTTGGCATCTTTATAGGAGTCGCCAGTAAATTGTCCAAATACGGCTGGTGATAAAACTAATAAAAAGAGGACTAAAAAAAACTGGCACTTCATAGGTGATGCAGGTTCATTTCATCTAATTTATAAAATATTATATCCTACCACCAAATAATTATCTTTGCGGCCATGAATATCCTGATCCTCGGTTCGGGCGGAAGGGAAAGTGCCTTCGCCTGGAAATTAGCTCAAAGCCCAAAATGCGACAAATTGTTTATTGCTCCCGGTAATGCGGGTACCAGCCAGTACGGCACCAACGTAAACATCGGCGTAAATGATTTTGAGGCTATTAAGCAATGCGTTCTGAGTAACAACATTAACCTGGTACTGGTTGGCCCCGAGGAACCATTGGTACGCGGTGTACATGATTTTTTCCTGGCGGATGATCAGCTTAAAGGTGTTCCAGTTATCGGCCCGCAGAAAGAGGGGGCGCAACTGGAGGGTAGTAAGGATTTTTCGAAACAATTCATGGCCCGCCATAACATCCCGGCGGCGGCATCGCAAACTTTCACTGCAGATACTTTACAAGAAGGCTTAGCTTATCTGCCAACTATCGGCTTACCCATTGTATTGAAGGCCGACGGATTAGCTGCCGGTAAAGGCGTGCTGATCTGCACCTCGCTCGAAGAAGCGCAACAAGAGCTAAAAGCCATGCTTACTGAAGCTAAATTTGGTGCAGCCAGCGCTAAGGTAGTGGTTGAGCAATTTTTGAGTGGTATTGAATTATCCGTTTTTGTTTTGACTGATGGCGGCAGCTACAAAATATTACCGTCGGCCAAAGATTATAAACGTATTGGCGAAGGCGATACGGGTTTAAATACCGGCGGTATGGGTTCGGTTTCTCCGGTACCTTTTGCCGATGAAACCTTTATCAAAAAAGTTGAGGATCGTATCATCATTCCAACCGTAAACGGACTAAAGCAGGAAGGCATTCCTTACAAAGGCTTTATTTTTATAGGGCTGATGAACTGCGGTGGCGACCCATATATGATTGAATACAACTGCCGTATGGGCGACCCGGAAACCGAAAGCGTACTGCCACGTATAGAGGCTGATCTGGTTGACCTGTTATTGGGCGTAGCCAACGGAACTCTACGTGAAGTTGATTTTGCAGTATCTGATAAAGTTGCGGCTACTGTTGTATGCGTAGCTGGCGGCTATCCGGGCGAATACCTGAAAAACAGGCCAATCACCGGTATTGAGAATGTACGGGGGTCGCATGTATTTCAAGCCGGCACCACCCAAAGCGGCGAGGATGTTTTAGCCACCGGTGGCCGGGTGCTGATGGTTACGGCATTGCGCGACAATATGTTCGATGCCCTGCAACAAGCCACCGCCGATGCCAGCCGTATTTATTATGATGGCTGTTATTTCAGGAAAGACATTGGGTTTGATTTGATATAGTATAGTCACTTGTCATTGGGAGCGAAGCGTGGCAATGACAAATTATAAAACAAGAAAGCCCGTTTCTAAATGAAACGGGCTTTCTGTTTATACATTAGTGGATACTACTATGCTGACAACGCTGCAGCGCCACTTACTATCTCGGTAAGCTCAGTGGTGATTGCTGCCTGACGGGCCTGGTTGTATGAAAGTTTAAGAGCTTTCAACAGGTCGCCTGCGTTTTCTGTTGCTTTATCCATAGCGGTCATACGAGCGCCGTGCTCAGAAGCTACCGAATCTAAAACTGCACGATACAATTGTATCTTAATGTTTTTAGGGATCAGTTGCTCAACAATCTCGCTTTGAGATGGCTCAAGGATATAGTCGATCTGTTTAGCGCTTTTAGCTTCAGCTTCCTGCTCTGATTTTGGTACAGGCAATAACTGCTCAGTGATCAAAAATTGTACGGCGGCGTTTCTGAAGTGGTTATAAACAATCTCCACACGGTCATACTGGCCTTTCAGGAAACCTTCCATAATTGATTCAGTAATAGCCGATACGGTATTGAAATTAAGATCGTTGTAAACTTCATTATTGTTACCAATAACATTGTATTTACGACGCTCATAAAACTCCTGCGCTTTTTTACCGATAGCAACAATAGAAACATTACCGGCCTTAAACTGCTCGCTGTATTTCTCAGCAATCAGGTTGTTAACGGTTTTGATAACGTTCGAGTTAAAAGCACCGGCCAAACCACGGTTTGAAGTAACTGCCACCACCAATACACGCACCGGTTCGCGCTGCTGTAAAAATGGCGATGACCCGTCCTCTACACTCGCAGATAAGTTTGATAATAGCTCTTTAAGCTTTTTAGCATAAGGGCGCAGCTCAACAATAGCGTTTGTAGCGCGTTTCAGCTTAGCAGCCGAAACCATCTTCATAGCTTTGGTAATCTGCTGGGTTGAATTAACCGAGCTTATCCTGTTTCTTACTTCTTTTAAATTAGCCATTTATTGCTTTAGTCTTAAGTCCAAAGCCTTGAGTCTTAAGTCTACCAACTCGGGACTTAAGACTTTAGACTGCTTACTATTAATTATAATTCGCTGCCAGTTCTTTTGCAACTGTTTCGAGTACACTTGTTAATGAATCGTCAAACTTACCTGCTTTTAAACCTGCAAGTACTTCGGGGTGACGTTGCTCTAACTGCGTGGTAAATTCGCTTTCAAATTCGCGCACTCTGTTTACCGGTACATTACGCATCAGGTTTTTAGTACCTAAGTAAATAATAGCAACTTGTTTTTCAACAGTTACCGGTGCATACTGACCTTGTTTCAAAATTTCTACGTTACGTGCACCTTTGTCCAGTACGGTTTTAGTTGAAGCGTCCAGATCTGAACCAAATTTAGAGAAAGCTTCTAACTCGCGGTATTGAGCCTGGTCTAGTTTCAGGGTACCCGCTACTTTCTTCATTGATTTGATTTGCGCGTTACCACCTACACGTGATACAGAGATACCTACGTTGATAGCCGGACGAACACCTGCGTTGAACAAGTTTGACTCTAAGAATATCTGCCCGTCTGTAATTGAAATTACGTTGGTTGGGATATATGCAGATACGTCGCCTGCCTGCGTCTCGATAATTGGAAGAGCAGTTAATGAACCACCACCCTTAACGATACCTCTGATAGATTCTGGCAAATCGTTCATTGACTGAGCAATCGCATCGTTTGAATTGATTTTAGCAGCACGCTCTAATAAACGACTGTGCAGATAGAATACGTCACCTGGATAAGCCTCACGGCCCGGCGGACGACGCAATAATAATGACACCTCACGGTAAGCCACCGCTTGTTTTGACAAGTCATCATAAACGATCAAAGCCGGACGCCCTGTATCGCGGAAGTACTCGCCGATAGCGGCGCCTGCAAATGGTGCAAAGAACTGCATGGTTGCAGAGTCAGACGCATTTGCAGCCACAATAATTGAGTATGGCATTGCACCTTTTTCTTCTAACGCGCGAACGATGTTTGCAACGGTTGAAGCTTTTTGGCCGCAAGCTACATATATACAGATAACCGGTTTGCCGGCCTCATAAAATTCTTTTTGGTTAATGATAGTATCGATACAAACCGCAGTCTTACCGGTCTGACGGTCGCCGATTACCAGCTCACGCTGACCACGACCAATAGGGATCATCGCATCGATAGCTTTGATACCGGTTTGCAGTGGTTCGGTTACCGGCTGACGATAGATAACACCCGGAGCTTTACGCTCTAAAGGCATTTCGTAAGTTTGGCCAGATATCGGGCCTTTACCGTCAATTGGGTTACCCAAAGTATCCACAACACGGCCAAGCATACCTTCACCCACTCTAATAGAGGCAATTTTGTTGGTACGTTTTACAGTATCACCTTCTTTAATTTCGTCAGACTGGCCCAATAATACAACACCAACATTATCTTCTTCTAAGTTTAACACGATCCCTTGTAAGCCGTTGTCAAACTCAACCAACTCGCCCGATTGTACTTTTGTTAAACCATAGACGCGTGCAATACCGTCACCCACCTGGAGTACCGTACCCACTTCTTCTAATTCAGATTCTGACTTGAAACCTGCCAACTGCTGACGCAAAATGGCTGATACTTCGTCTGGTCTTACCTCTACCATAGTTTTATTTAAATTTTGAGATTTTTACGTAATTATTAAACAATGCCTTTAGCAAAGTTCTTTTTCAATTTCCTTAAGTTACTTGCAATACTGGTGTCTATCTGTCTGTCGCCAACGGTTAATACAAAACCACCGATCAATGACGGGTCAACTTTGGCTTCCAGTGTCACCTCGCCACCTACACTAGCTTTTACTTCAGCCAAAATTTTAGCTCTATTTTCATCCGACAATGGGGTAGCAGATACCACAGAAGCCTGAGTAATGTGTTTTAACACATCATACTGGTTAATAAACTCATGAGCGGTTGTATATAAAACATCTCCGCGGCCTTTGTTTATCATCAGTTTAAAGAACTCAATGGTAAACTTGTTCATTTTATCTCCAAACAACGATGTAAGGATCGCCAGCTTTTTTTGGTGCGATATGATAGGATTACTTAAAACCGCAGCCAACTGCGAGTTTGCCTTTAAGGTTTTCAGGAAAAACACCACATCATTATTTACCGCCTCAAGTGCGTTTTGCTCTTGTGCAAGATCAATGATTGATTTGGCGTACCTGGATGCTACCGTTAATTCTGACATATTTTCTTTAATGAGATGTGAGACATGAAATTTGAGATGTGAGACTTAACTAATCTCTGATCACCAACCTCCAATCACTAATCTTATAATTTCACTTCTTTTAAAAGCTGGCTAACCAACTCGTTTTGTTTTTGCTGATCGGCTAATTGTTCTTTCAATACCTTTTCTGCAATCTCTAATGACAAAGTCGCTACCTGGTTTTTAACATCAGCCATGGCAATAGCCTTCTGGTTATTGATCTCGATACGAGCCAACTCTATCATGCGTGCGCCCTCTGTATGTGCAGCATCCTTAGCTTCGCTAATAATCTGATCTTTAAGCTTCTTAGCTTCACTTAATATTACATCGCGCTCGGCACGGGCTTGTTTTAACAAAGCGTCGTTCTCATTGGTAAGGCGAGACATTTCTTCTTTAGCTGCCTCGGCTTTTAATAAAGCGTCTTCAATAAAGCGCTCGCGCTCGTTAATGGCACCCAGGATAGGTTTCCAGGCAAATTTACCTAATATGGTTAGCAGGATAAGGAATGACACCGTTGTCCAAACAACCAATCCAATATGTGGGGTAACTAATTCCATGTTATATATCTTATAATGTTTATCGTGTTTAAATAATTAAAAAAAGAACAGACCCGGTGCCAACCGCTCCGGGTTGTTCTTTTAGTTTTTTAGCCACCAATCATGGCAACAACCACCGCGAACAGAGCCACACCTTCTACAAGTGCAGCAGCGATGATCATGTTAGTTTGGATTTTAGATGCAGCTTCAGGCTGACGGGCAATACCTTCAACGGCTTTACCACCAATTTGTCCAATACCGATACCGGCGCCTATTACAGCTAAACCTGCACCAATTGCAGCAATACTTCCAGTCATTGTTTGTTAATTTAAACGTGTATATTAATAGATAATTAATTCAGATTAATGATGATGCTCTTCGACAGCCATGCCTATAAACAGCGCTGTAAGCATCGTAAAAATATAGGCTTGCAAAAACGCAACCAGCAGTTCTATGACATCCATAAATACCACAAACAATACTGATGCAGGCGAAACCCACAATGTTTTAAATATAAATATCAGTGATATTAAGCTAAGCGCGATAATGTGCCCCGCAGTGATGTTAGCAAACAAACGGATCATTAACGCAAATGGCTTTGAAATGATACCAATGATCTCAACCGGAACCATGATGATATATAACCAAAGGGGGATATCAGGAGCGAAAATATGTTTCCAATAGTATTTGTTACCGCTCACATTAACTACAACCAGGGTAATTAGTGCCAAAACCATGGTTACCGCAATATTACCGGTAAGGTTGAAACCTCCAGGGAAGAAAGGCACCAATCCTAACAGATTATTGATCAGGATAAAAAAGAACATGGTTAACAGTAATGGAATAAACCTTTGATATTTGGCACCGATGTTAGGGATAGCCACATCATCGCGCACAAACATTACCAGCGGCTCCAATACAGATTGGACTCCTTTGGGTGCTTTGCCGCTACGTTTTCTGTAAGCCGATGACATGCTTAAAAATACAATCAGTAGTATTGCCATTCCCAGCCACATGCTCGCTACATTACGGGTGATAGAAAAATCCAGGATTTTTTTGCTGGCTTCTTCGTTTACTTTTCCGGCGGCGTCCACAACAGCTACCTTATCATGTTCGGCTGTATATGAATAATATTTGCCCTGATATATTTTTTTCTCCGGCTTACCATTAACTTCCTCTTCGCGGATATTTGCTGATGAAAATACCTCCAGCCCCTTATCAGTATATAAAATAACAGGCAGGGGCAATATCACATCGCCAAATACAGGCCATGAATGCGAGTCGCCAATGTGCTCAAAGATCACATCCTTCGGATTAAATTTCTCCTCTGCTTTATGCTCCTTTTCTTGTGCAAAAGACGGCAGCGACCAAACAGAAACCATTATTAAAACGGCAGAAAATAATAATTGCTTAATTTTTTTTGAGTTCAAAATCGACTTTTTATACATCAAAATGAAGTTTTTTACCTTAAATTTTGGTTGCGCAAGTTACGCAACAAAGTATAAACTTCAAAGGCCATATTTAAGAAATATATATAAAAAAAATCAGCCACAAAAATGGGCTTGTTTACCTTGTTTTTCAGCAAGAAAACAAGGGCAAAAACAAGGCAGGCCAGTATCTTAAAAACCGTAGCTGCCAAAAACACTTGAGAACCCCTTTCGGCATTAATTTGCTGGCCCTTTATTACCGCAATAACCACTACCAGTGTAAGCGCCGATAAAAAGGAAAAAAGCAACCAGAAATGAGTCGTTAGCAGCTCGGCATGGCCGCTATAGTGCAACCACAGCGGTAGCGCAGCTAAAATCATAACAAATAATAAATACGATAATATTTTGCCGGGCAGCTTCAACTTTTTATGGATTTGATAACAATGTACAATGAAATAAACACCCCGATGAGCGACAGAATTGCGGTCACCCATTTGGTTTGGTGACTGGCAGCTTCATCAATTTTATAACCGGCGAATGCAAATAAGCCAATAACCGCAACCATCTGGAAGGCAATACCTGTAAATTTTGCCAGGGCACCCCTGTCGGTATTATTGTTTGATTCGTTTTTTGACATCCGCAAATTTATTAAATCCTATTGCATAATGTTTACTAAATTAGCAATGCTTTTATAATTCCGATTTTAACTTGAAGCGCATCTACATATCTACTATAAATAAGCTATTTAACTTTTTCGCAGGATTGTTGATCTTACTGTTAGCTGCCTGTTCGTTCGAGAAAGAGACCGGCTTTAATCGTTTTATGCAAAACGTAACTGCTCATTATAATATATTATATAATGCTGATGAGATTTTGCGCCAGAAACAGGAAACGTATGCTGCTACCTATATCGATGAATATGCGGATGTTTTAAGCGTATATCAGGACACTGTTGCGCATAATGGCACAGCGGATAAAGATCTGGAGGCGGTAATCTTTCGCGCTAATACTATTATTAATGAGAAAGAGCAGAGTAAATATATAGGTAGTGCTTACCTGGTAATGGGCAAAGCCAACTATTTTGATGGTAAATTTTTTGATGCAGTGGAACTGTTTAACTATGTAATCCATTCTTTCCCCACAGAGATCAGGTTAACCCAGGAAGCTTATGCGTGGAAAATCAGGGCTTTGTTATATCTAAATAATACCAGGGAAGCTAAGGCTACTTTAGATTCGGCTTTATCAGATTTTACAAAAAAGAAACATCTGCCTGCAGGAGTGTATGCTGCGGCCTTGCAGTATAATATCAACATCCAAAATTATACAGAGGCTGAGACGGCCGCCAAAAAAGCCATTGGCTTAACAAAAAACGCTGACGAAAAACTGCGGTGGACGTTTATCCTGGGGCAGCTGCAAGAACTTAACCATGAAGCCGACGACGCTTTATTAAGCTATAACCGCGTTGCAAAAAGTAACGCATCGTTTGAAATGGCTTTTAATGCCAACTTGAATCGCATCCGTATACAGCAAATGCATAATGGTGTTAAAGTTAACCGCATTGATTTACTGTTGAGTTTATTGAAAGACGAGAACAACATCGACTTTAATGACCAGATCTATTTCCAGGTGGCCGAAATTTATGCCGCTAACAAGGATATACCCAACGCGTTAAAGTATTATAAGTTATCTGTACACAGCAGTTTGAAAAATCAAAACCAAAAAGGGTTAGCGTACCTGCGTATTGCTGACATTGATTTTAACAACCGTGCCGACTACGTTAACGCCAAAAAATATTACGACAGCACGTTAATCAACCTGCCGCCAGCCTACCCTGGCTATCAAACCATCCAAAAGAAAAGCAATAACCTGCAAGTGCTGGTTGATAAACTACAGATCATAGCCCGTGAAGATACTTTACAAAATTTAGCAAAACTGGACGAACTGGCCCGCGCCAAAGCGATTGATTCATTAGTTAATGCGCACGTTTTACAGCAACCAACCACTGCTACAGTGGTTAACACAGGCAATAGCGGCTCTGCCTCTGGCCTTGCAAGCCCCGTTAACAGATTGCAGGCCCAGCCTAGGGCAGCCACCGGAAGCAGCTTTTATTTTTACAACGCAGTGGCAGTAAGCCAGGGATATGCCGAGTTTAAGCGAAAATGGGGCAATCGCAAATTAGAAGACAATTGGCGCAAAGCCAGCAAAGGCAATAATAACAGCGTTACCGGCAATACAAATCTGGCTATAGCCGGAATGACCGACCCGGACGCCCCGACTGCAGATAAGCCAAAAAATACCAACCAGATACCATCCGGCAATTACCGTCAACAGTTACTGCAGGATTTGCCAACCACCACTGCCCTGCTCGAACAATCAAACGCACGGATTTATAACGCTTATCTGGACATGGCTAACTTTTATCGTGACGTTCTTGAAGAAAAAAAAGAGGCCATAACCAATTATGAGTTGTTGTTGACCAAATACCCAAACGATCCGAATAAGGCACCTATATATTATAGTCTTTATCGCTTGTATAGCGATATCGATGCTGCCAAGTCTGATAACTATAAAAACCGCATCCTGAAAGCATATCCCGAAACCGTATATGCTAAAGTGATCATCGACCCCGGTTATAGCAAAAAGCTGGATGACAAAGACGCGCAATTAACTGAGGCTTATAATAAACTGTATGACCTGTATAGTCACAAAAATTTTGACCAGGTTATTATCAATGCCGATAGTTTATTAAAACAATACCCGGCTAATAAATACACACCGCAAATTTATTACCTGAGAGTTGTCGCTTCCGGATACCTTGAAAAGGTTACTCCGTTTCGCGCCGAATTACAACAAATTGCTAATGCTTATCCTAACGATCTATTAATCACCCCGCTTGTAAAACAACACCTGGCTTACGTTGATGCGAACTTGCCGGAACTTTCGGCACAACCTTTTGCTATTATGAATACTGATACAACGAGCGCTTTATTTATCCCGCCTGTTGAGTATGAAAAAGATGCCGTATTTAACCGCAACCGTCAATTTTCAACAATAATTGAAAAGCCGGCTGAAAAACCAACGGAGAAACCTATGGTACCGGGAGTTATAAAACCCGCCGATGCAGCGAACCAGCAAATAACGGCAACTGCCGCGCCTGAAAAAGCGTCAACGTTATTTAATGAGCACGATAGTACCAACTACTATTTCGTTATCAATGTAAGCACAGGCACAATAGATCTGTCATCGTCGCGTTTTGGCGTCGGGCAGTATAACCGGATCAATTTTCGGGCAAATACTATCAGCCATCAGCTAAAAACCGTCGGCGCAGACAACCAGCTGATCTATGTAGGTCCATTACGCAACTTAAACGCAGCTAAGGATTATGCCCGTGGCATTATTCCGTTAATGCCGCAGATTATGAAGGTGCCTGCCGATAAATACAGTTTTTTTATCGTTACCAAAGAAAATCTGGATAAATTAGCCGACAAAAAAATATTGGATGATTATATTGAATATTATCAACAAACCCTATTAAAATGAGTGAAAAGTTATCGCCCCAGGATATAAGAAAATATAATTGGTACATCTGGAGGTTTTTTATTGGCTGCTTTGTATTTGTGTTGCTATTAATAGGGCTTACCTCCTTCGGCATATTTGGTACGTTACCTTCGCTGCGTGATCTTGAAAACCCTAAAAGCAACCAGGCATCAGAGATAATCTCGTCAGACAAAAAGATACTTGGCAAATATTATGTTGAAAACCGTTCTAATGTAACTTTTAAAGACATTTCGCCAAACGTTATTAATGCATTGGTTGCTACAGAAGATAATCATTTTTATCAGCATTCGGGCATTGATTTCTGGCGTACTTTCAGCATTATTTTTTATAACCTGATAGGCCATAAACAAGGGGCAAGCACTATTACACAACAATTGGCCCTTAATCAGTTTTCAAGTGAGGGGCGGGCACATAATGTAATTAACCGCTTCGTACAAAAACTAAAAGAGCAGCTCATCGCCGTGCGCATTGAAAAACATTATACCAAGCAGGAGATCATTACCATGTATCTCAACAGTGTTAGCTTTGGCAGTAACACCTTCGGTGTAGCATCGGCAGCTCAAACCTACTTTAACACTACCCCTGCCCGCTTAACGCCCGACCAGGCTGCCGTACTGGTAGCTATGCTTAAAGGCCCTACGCTATACTCACCTATCCGGAATCCCAAAAATTCGCTTACCAGGCGTAATTTTGTTTTAGGCCGTATGGTTGAAGAAGGATTTCTGAGCAAAGCGGAAGCTGAAGAATGCCGCGCTAAACCGCTGGGTATTGATTATCATCCTATGAACCATAACGAGGGGCTGGCTCCATATTTCAGATCGGTTTTAAAAGATGATGTAAAAAGAATATTGTCAACCATTACCAAAGCAGATGGTACCCCATATGATATCGACCGTGATGGATTAAAGATCTATACCACCATTAATTACACCATGCAGCAATATGCCGAAGAGGCACAGCGCGAATACATGCGAGACCTGCAAAACCAGTTCAATATGCAATGGAAAGGTGTTAAGCTATCTGCCAAGATCAAGAACTTTAAATTACTGATTGACCAAGGCATTCATCAGTCAGACCGCTATCATGAGTTGAAAGCCCAGGATATGTCTGAAGAAGATATCATTCACAACTTTTATACGCCTGATACACTCAACCTGTTCACCTGGAAAGGTGATATTGATACGGTAATGAAGCCTGTCGACTCGATTGTGTACTGCAAAATGCTGCTGCGTAACGCACTCATGAGCATGGACCCAACTACGGGTTATGTAAAGGCCTGGGTAGGTGGTATTGATTTTGAACACTTTAAATATGACCAGGTAAAACAAGGTGCACGCCAGGTAGGGTCGACTGCTAAGCCATTTACATATGCAGTAGCTATCGACAATGGCTACTCGCCATGCTACCAGGTTGACAATGTGCCTATCACCATTAAGAGCCCGGGCGCGCCTGATTGGACTCCGGGATCGTCGCCATTAGAAACTGTGCCGGGCATGATCACTTTGCGCACTGCGCTTGCCCACTCACAAAACTGGGTAACAGCTTATATGATGAATGAGGTAACACCACCGCCGGTAGTCGAACTGATCAAGAAAATGGGTATTCATACTGATGTGCCGCCTTATCCAAGTATTTGCTTAGGCGTATTTGATGCCACTGTAATGGATATGACTGCTGCCTATTCCGTATTTGCTAATCATGGTATCTGGACAGAACCAACCTATCTGCTGCGTATTGAGGATAAAAACGGCAACGAAATTTATAACCATACGCCAAAAGTGAGACAAGTGATGAACGACCAAAACGCCTACGTAATGGTTGACATGCTGAGAAGTGTTGTAGATATGCAGGGCGCCACAGGTAACCGCCTGCGTTGGAAATATAATTTTACCAACCCGATAGCCGGCAAAACCGGCACCACATCTGATAACTCTGACGGTTGGTTTATCGGCGTAACGCCAAAGTTGGTTACCGGCGTTTGGACAGGTTGTGAAAACCGTGACTTTCATTTCCGCACTACGCGTATGGGTGAGGGTTCAAATTCAGCCTTGCCGATTTTTGCACTGTATCTTAAAAAAGTTTATGCCGATCAATCATTAGGCATCAAAAAGAACATTGACTTTGAATTACCCAAAGGCGGGCTTACTACGGTACTTGACTGTGATCTTTATAGCCAACAGCAAAAAGGCACTAATGACGTTGACAAGAAGTTAAGCTTCTAAACCACCGCACCCACGTCATTGCTTCGTCGTACCTCTTCGCAATAATGCGTTGGCAATGGAAGTAGTGATGAGTGTATAAATATGAGCAAATTCGATTATCGTGCGGCTTTAAAAAATATCCCTCATAAACCAGGCGTCTATCAGTACTGGAATGAGGATAATGAACTTATTTATATAGGTAAGGCTAAAGATTTGCGTAATCGTGTTAGTTCTTATTTTGTTAAAGATACCAACGTCAATGCAAAAACGCGGGTGCTTGTATCTAAAATCCGCAATATTACTTTTACTATTGTTGATACAGAGGTCGATGCCTGGCTGCTGGAAAACAGCATGATTAAAAAGCATCAGCCACGCTATAATGTGTTGCTGAAAGATGACAAGACCTACCCCTGGATCATCATCAAAAACGAAAACTATCCGCGTATATTCTGGACACGCCGCATTGTAAAGGATGGCTCCAGGTATCTTGGCCCCTATGCCTCGATAAGCATGATGCATGCTATTTTAGGTTTAATTAAAGAAACATACCCCCTACGCACTTGTAATCTGGCGCTTACCCGGCAAAACATAGAGGCGGGTAAGTTCAAGGTTTGTTTAGAGTACCAGTTAGGCAACTGCAAAGGCCCCTGTCAGGACTTTCAGACCGAAGAAGATTACGAGTCTAATATCGAAGAGATAAAAGACATTTTAAATGGCAAGATCGGCTCGGTTTTGCGTAGAATGAAAGCCGAATTGGAAAACGCCATTGCCAACATGAACTATGAGTTGGCGCACCGTTTGAAGCGTAAGTTTGACCTGTTGGAGAATTATCAAAGTAAATCGACAGTAGTTAATTCTTCAATCACTGATGTCGATGTATTCAGCATTGCATCCGAAGAAAAAATGGCCTTTGTAAACTTCCTGAAAGTGATGAACGGCACCATCATCCAAACTCAAACCATCGAGATAAAGAAAAAGCTGGACGAAAGCGATGAAGAGCTGTTAACATTAGCCATCATGGAATTCAGGAGCCGGTATAACAGTACTTCAAAAGAAGTGATCGTTCCCTTTAAACCCGATCTGGGCGATGCCGGTATTAAATTTACCATACCCAAACTGGGCGAAAAACGCAAACTGCTCGATCTGTCGCAAAAGAATGTGCAGTTCTTCAAAAAAGAGCGCATAGACCAATATGAAAAACTGAACCCGGAAGTGCGCACTGAGCGATTGCTTACACAGATGATGAAAGACCTGCGGATGAACCAACTACCGCGACACATCGAGTGTTTTGATAACTCCAATTTCCAGGGTAAATATCCGGTATCGGCTATTGTGGTATTTAAGGATGGCAAACCGTCCAAAAAAGATTACCGCCACTTTAACGTAAAAACCGTTGAGGGCCCGAATGATTTTGCTACTATGGAAGAAGCGGTTTTCCGCCGCTACCGTCGGGTGTTGGATGAAGATACCGGCCTGCCGCAATTAATTCTGATTGACGGTGGCAAGGGTCAGCTGTCATCCGCCATGAAAAGCCTCAGGCTGCTGGGTATTGATAAACAAGTTACCGTCATCGGCATTGCTAAACGGTTGGAGGAGCTATATTATCCGGGCGATCAGTATCCGCTGTATCTAGATAAAAAATCAGAGACCCTAAAGGTCATCCAGTATCTGCGCGACGAGGCTCACCGGTTCGGCATCACATTCCATCGTAAAAAACGCGACAAAGGTACGCTCGCTACCGAGTTGGAACTGATCGATGGTATTGGCAAAACTACAGCCGAGAAACTGCTGAAATATTTTAAGTCGGTTAAGAAGATCCGCGAAGCTAATGAAGAAGCTTTACTGGAAGTAATAAACCTGAAACAAGCTAAAGCTATCCTGGCATATTTTAACAGTACTAACTAAATTGTTACGGTGTTTTTAGGCCGACAATCGTTGGTCTTTCCAAATTTTTGCTACCTTACCGCAACCATTTATAACACAATTTTCGAGTATGGAAACTAAACACCTGTCCCGCCGTGGCTTTATTGGCAGTAGTGCATTGGCCGCTGCCGGTATGTTGATATTGCCTAAAACTAATTTTGCAAGCGCTATTTTTAGCGGAGCTGATAAACCAAACTCGGTAGTCGGCGGGGTGTTGATTGGTGTTACCACTTACTCTTACGGCCACATGAAAAATGTTACAGCCGAGGATATGCTACAATATTGTTTGCAGGACAATATCAGTGGTGTTGAGCTGCGTGGCGATGCTATGGAGCTGTCGGCTGGTGCTCCTAAAAAAGTTGCGGGCCAATCTGCAACTGATTTTAACAAGGCAATGGCCAACTGGCGCGCCAACGTCCCTATGGATAAATTTAAGGAAATAGGTAAACTATATAAAGATGCAGGCGTTACCATTTATGCCTACAAACCGGTAGTATTTGGCCCAGGCAATACCGACGAGGAAATTAACTACGCTTTTAACGCAGCGAAGGCATTAGGTGCAAATCATTGTAATTGCGAAATGCCCGAGCACAACGATGCGCTGACCCAGCGCATTGGCGACATAGCCGCTAAGCATAAAATCCGCATAGGCTATCACGCGCATACCCAATCGACGCCAACATTGTGGGACACTGCCATGTCGCAATCTGAATATAATTGTATTAACCTGGACATTGGGCATTACGTAGCAGGTAATAATACCGACACACTCGCCTTTATAGAAAAGCACCACGCCCGCATTACCAGCATGCATTTCAAGGACCGTAAAGTTAACAATGGCCCAAATACTGAGTTTGGCTTAGGCGACACTCCGATAAAAGAAGTATTGCTGCTGATGAAACAGAAAAAATACAAGTTCCCGGCCACTATCGAGCTGGAATACAAAGTACCGGCCGGCTCCACCGACGTTAAAGAGGTAGCTAAATGCCGCGAGTATATGGCGGCTATTTTAAGCGCATAAGTGTAGAAAAAAAACAGGGTGCCATATTGAGCCGTCGAAGTATGAGCGCAACGGCCGATAAACGCTTTACAGGCCGACGCTCACCCTTCGAGTGCCTCAAGGGGGGACACTCTTTTAAATTACTTATCTATCGTCAAAAACCTAAAGCTGTCCTTATCAGCCATCAGCTTAGCAGGCTTATCCTTACTAAACGCCAACTTGATAACAGCCGTTTTGCGCCTTTGTACCCTGGTATTGCTGAAGTGCGTGTGCAGTACATAGTACAGCCCTCCATCCTTACCCACAAATGCATCGCCATGCCCGGTACCATTAAACCCTACGGTATGACGGCTGATGATAGGATTAGTCGGGTTCTTTGTCCACGGCCCCATTGGTGATGTTGAGGTAGCGTAGCCAATAGCGTAGTCGATATTCTGGTAATCGTTACTTGAATAGGTTAGGTAGTAAAGCCCATTGTGTTTAAGCACCGTAGGGCCCTCGCATACCGTCCAGCTTTTGTGCGCGGTGTTCTCCCATTCCAGACTTGAGTTTACGCATTCTTTGGCCGCAGCCGTGTCAATGTCCGACAGATCATCTTTTAACGGAGCGACAAACACGCGGTTACCATTTTGCAGCCGTACAAAATACAAGTACAACTTGCCATCGGTATCTTTAAATATATAAGGGTCGATTTGGTGCACCGGTCCAGATATCTTCCTGATCATCGACTGCTTAAACGGCCCGAGGGGGCTGTCGCTTTCTGCTATCGCGACGTCTTCATTAGCGGCGTAGGCCATATAGTATTTGCCTTTGTTTTTGAAGATCTGCGGCGCCCAGAATAATCTATCACCATAGCTGTCGCCTTTTACCAGCGCTAACCCGCCTTCAGCTTTCCCTGCGTTTGCTTTCCAATTGATCAGGTCGGGCGACTGATAGACCGGGAAGCCTCGGTTGCTGCCTGTTCCGTATAGATAATATTGGCCATTCTCATAAAATATCGTCGGGTCGGCTACCTGGATGGTATCTTTTTGAATTGATTGCGCATTGGTGGTCATTGCGGCCAACAAGGCGCACAGCAGGAAAACAGGTTTCATGAGTTTATAATTTGTACTAAGATATTAAACCATTTGTCATTCTTTGCTTTGCTCAGAATGACAAAAAGGAAAGTTACAGCCTATCCTTAATCACTAACGTACCCGCTACCCTATCATGCAAACATTGCTGCTGCTTATTAAAGAAAGCAAATAAATAACCGATACCTAAAGTACCTACCGACAACACCTTAACCAGATTCCGTTTGGCAGCATGGGTCAGTGTTAACCGCTTACCGTGCATATCGCAAACCCGTATTTTGAGTAATTGCTTGCCATAAGTAGCTTGCTTGGGCGAGCTTTCCATCCGGATATGATAAATTAGGTTAGCTAAGGGTATCAGTGCAAACATACTGAGCGCTAAACCCAGGCCAATGGTTTTGTCAGTAATAAAAAAGGTAATGCAAAATGAGGGTATAATACACATCGCTGATACGATCAGCCAATCTACAAAGGCAGCGGTAGCCCGTTGGTCGAACGAGCCATAGTATTGTAGTAACACTTGCTTTTGAAAACCAAACAACTCGCGTAACTCGGCAACTTCATGGGCTTCTTTATAGTCGTCCATGGTTTCGGTTTTGACGAAGTCGGTGGGTTTGATGTTACGGGCTTTCAACTCATCGATAGTGAACGGGCCTTCGGGTTTGCCGTTAATAACGAGGATATATGTGCTTACGGTGGTGGACATTGATGCTCTAAATTAGCATAATTTACTAATTATGTACTAGGGTGTATCTCGCTGAGGCAAAGTCTACGCTCACCCTTTGAGTACCCAGGGTAACATACCATTTAAGCCATTATCTCTTTATACTCGCCCTGCAACTCCAGCAAACATTTAGCACACATACAACCATCATAATTCTCGCTGATGTACTGCACCTCGTTGATGGTTAGCGGCACCACGCTGCACTGGCATTTTGTGTAAGAATTGGCCTTACATTCAATGCGGTCGCCACAACGGTCGCAGGATATGATTTCGTGTTTGGACATTTGGATCATTGTTGATTGTTCATAGTTCATGGCCCATGTCAATCAAAAACAAAGGTAAAACAAAAAGACCATAGCCATTGTCAGCCGAATTTCTTCTTTCTGACATGGCTATGGTCTTATTTTATTAGTTCTATGATCTATCAACCATGAACCATTAACTACTTACGCCGAACAAGTCACGCAGCCTTCTTCCATTGAGCAGGTTGGGCCGGCCGGTATTTCGTCGGCAACTTGTTGTACCACTTCCGGTATAACCGGGTCCATGTTTTTGCCGCCTTGATTTTCAACAGTGAATTTAACCGCTTGCGATGCTGCCTGTGTACGCAGGTAGTACATACCGGTTTTCAAACCTTTTTTCCAGGCGTAGAAGTGCATTGAAGTCAGTTTCGAAGCGTTTGGTGAGTTGATGAACAAGTTCAATGACTGCGACTGGCAGATATAAGCGCCACGGTCGGCAGCCATATCAATGATGTCACGCATCTTAATCTCCCAAACAGTTTTGTATAAGTCTTTCAAATCTTGCGGAATCTCAGCAATATCCTGGACCGAACCATTTGCACTGATGATCTTATCTTTCATGGTGTTGTCCCAAATACCAAGATTTACCAGATCGCGCAGCAAATGTTTATTTACGATGATGAACTCACCGCTTAATACACGACGGGTGTATATGTTTGAGGTATATGGTTCAAAGCATTCGTTGTTACCCAAAATTTGCGAAGTCGAAGCAGTAGGCATTGGTGCTACTAAGAGCGAGTTACGCACACCGTGGTTCATTACGTCTAAGCGCAGATTTTCCCAATCCCAACGGCCGCTTTCAGGTTTTACTTTCCAAAGGTCAAACTGGAACTCGCCTTTTGACAGTGGCGAACCTTTAAAGGTTTCATAAGGGCCATCTTTTATAGCCAGGTCCTTTGATGCCGTCATAGCAGCAAAGTAGATGGTTTCAAATATCTCTTTGTTCAGTTGCTTTGCTTCCGGGCTTTCAAATGGCATACGCAGCAGGATGAAAGCATCGGCCAAACCTTGTACACCTAAACCAATAGGGCGGTGACGCATGTTTGAAGTACGCGCTTCTTCAACCGGGTAGTAATTATTGTCGATGATCTTGTTCAGGTTAACAGCAGCCTGATAAGTTACTTCGTACAATTTCTCATGATCAAATTTACCTTCGCGCACAAAACGTGGTAAGGCCAGTGAAGCCAGGTTACAAACCGCAATCTCATCAGCAGATGTGTACTCTAAAATCTCTGTACACAAGTTCGAACTTTTAATAGTACCCAGGTTTTGCTGGTTAGATTTGCTATTGGCAGCATCTTTATATAACAGGTAAGGTGTACCGGTTTCAACCTGGGCATCCAATACTGCAAACCAAAGTTCTTGTGCTTTGATCACTTTACGGGCGCGGCCTTCTTTCTCGTATTTTTTGTAGAGTTTTTCAAATTCTTTACCATGGCAATCAGCTAAGCCAGGTGCTTCGTGCGGGCAGAATAAGCTCCAGTCCTCATTAGCTTCAACGCGCTGCATGAACAAGTCAGACACCCAAAGTGCGTAAAACAAATCGCGCGCACGCATTTCTTCTTTACCGTGATTTTTACGCAGGTCCAAAAATTCAAAGATATCCGCATGCCAAGGCTCTAAGTAAATAGCAAAGGCGCCTTTACGTTTACCGCCGCCCTGGTCTACATAACGGGCTGTGTCGTTAAACACACGCAGCATCGGGATGATACCATTGCTGGTACCGTTAGTACCGCTGATATATGAACCTGTCGCGCGCACATTGTGAATGCTCAGGCCGATACCACCTGCGCTTTGCGATATCTTAGCAGTTTGTTTTAAAGTATCATAAATACCATCAATACTGTCATCCTTCATGGTTAACAAAAAGCATGATGACATTTGCGGTTTTGGAGTACCTGCGTTAAACAAAGTAGGTGTAGCGTGCGTGAACCAACGCTCACTCATCAGATTGTAAGTTTTGATCGCACTGGCTATATCCTCTTTGTGGATACCTACCGATACACGCATAAACAAATGTTGCGGGCGCTCGGCAATTTTGCCATCCAGTTTTAACAGGTATGATTTTTCCAGAGTTTTAAAACCGAAGTAATCAAAACCAAAATCGCGATCATAAATAATGCTGCTATCCAGTTCTTCAGCATTTTTTTCAATGATCTCATAAACATCATCAGCCAGTAACGCAGCGTTTTTACCCGTTTTGGGGTCTATATAGGTATGCAGGTTACGCATGGTGTCTGAGAACGATTTAACCGTGTTTTTATGCAAATTTGATACAGCAATACGCGATGCCAATAACGCGTAGTCCGGGTGCTTGGTGGTTAACGACGCCGCAGTTTCGGCAGCAAGATTATCCAGTTCTGACGTAGTAACACCATCAAATAAACCTTCAATTACTTTTTTTGCCACATCGACCGGATCAACCAGTGCAGGGTTTAAACCATAGCACAGCTTTTCGATGCGTGCGGTTATTTTGTCAAATTTTACAGACTCTTGTTTACCGTCTCTTTTTACTACGAACATAATTTTGGCATTTTATGGCTGGACTGGACCCAACCGGGGTTACTATTTATTTATTTAACTGGATGCTATATCTTATTGATTAAAAATCTTCGTCTAAAGAAAAAGATTTGTTTTCCTGATTGTTCAATACACCGCTCTTCTGGTAATCACCTACGCGTTTCTCAAAGAAATTGGTTTTGCCCTGCAGTGATATCATTTCCATAAAGTCAAACGGATTGCTTGCGCCGTATACTTTATCATATCCTAACTCAGACAACCACCTGTCAGCAACAAACTCTATATACTGGCTCATCAACTTAGCGTTCATACCAATCAAACTAACCGGTAAGGCGTCATTGATAAATTCTTTTTCTATCTCAACAGCATCAGTAATAATGGCAGTTGCTGCTTCTTTTGATAACTTGTTTTCTAACATGCGGTAAAGCAGGCAGGCAAATTCACAGTGCATACCTTCGTCGCGCGATATCAATTCATTGCTAAAGGTTAAGCCCGGCATTAAGCCGCGTTTTTTTAACCAGAATATAGAGCAGAAACTACCTGAAAAGAAAATCCCTTCAACCGCAGCAAAGGCTATTAAACGCTCGGCAAATGTGCCGTTGTTTATCCAACGTAGTGCCCATTGCGCTTTTTTACCTACACATGGCACGGTATCAATAGCATGAAACAAGCGGTCCTTCTCGGTTGGGTCTTTTACATAAGTATCAATCAGCAACGCATAGGTTTCAGAGTGGATGTTTTCCATCATGATCTGGAAACCGTAAAAACAACGGGCTTCAGGCAACTGCACTTCGCTCATGAAATTAATTGCCAGATTTTCGTTCACAATACCATCGCTTGCGGCAAAGAAAGCAAGCACATGTGAGATAAAATGACGCTCGCCCGAGCTTAGATTTTCCCAATGTTTCATATCATCAGAAAGATCAATTTCTTCGGCGGTCCAAAAACTGGCTTCACATTTTTTATACATCTCCCAAATAGCCGGGTATTTGATAGGAAGAATAACAAAACGATCCTTGTTTTCCTTTAATAGTAATTCAGTTTCCTCTGCCATGCGCTTAATGCTTTATATTTAATTCTTAACCTTTCAAACTTTATTCACCGAAGCTTTATGGCTGGTAAATTTTAGTCGACAATGCCACACAGCAGTTAATTTTAATTGACGATAACTTCAATTATCATCTAAACTACTTAGTCAATCGCCCTCACCAATCGCCACAAAACTACGTCTATACAGTGTGTGCCGGCGTGTCCGCCGTTTGATAAATTTGAAGCCCTTAAAACTCAAAACCGACAAGGTCGCCGGCATTCAGGAGCGTTTTAAAGAACTTGTAATCCAAAGATAGGCTATGATTTTTTTGGTTGTTAGTGATAGTTATTCACATCACCTATAAGTTATTCACAAACTTTTTGTTGATAGTCTTAGCCACTGAAAAAGAGCCTGTTAAATAAATATTATCGGAATGTGACTTTTATCGGCAGGCAATTTGTTATGTCGCCGGCACAAATTTCATTGACAGCGAATTCACGCAGTGTCTTATATTTTTTGGAGTTAGGTATTCGCCTTCGAAAACGTGGCCCAGGTGAGCGCCGCAATTTGCGCATACAATCTCAGTACGGCGGCCATCGGCATCAGATATACGTTTAACTGCGCCAGATATCTCATCATCAAAACTTGGCCAGCCACAGTGCGACTCAAATTTTGATTCAGAAGTATAAAGCGGGGTATCGCAGCGTTTACATACATACAACCCCTGCGCTTTGTTATTTAACAAAGCACCGGTGAAAGGGCGCTCAGTACCTTTATGCAGTATTACCCACTCTTCGTCCGGGGTTAATTCATTGTATTTCATATTAATTTAAATTAAGTAGCTGAGTTATTAAAACGACATTTCTATGGTCGCCTTGCTACAAAATACGACAAAAAATTGGTCGCGATTGTTCTTGGGGAGGATGTTTACATGAGGGTGACGAGAGAAAATACAAAAACAAAAATTTCGTTTCTCGCTATTGCTCGAAATGTCGTTTTTTATTATGCTGATAAGATAAATTACCCGCCTATCATCCCCATCAATTCCTCATCACTGATGATAGGGATATTCAGTTTTTGTGCCTTTTCCAATTTAGACGGCCCCATATTGTCGCCGGCTACCAGGTAATTAAGTTTGGCCGATATACTGCTCAGTATCTTACCACCGTTTTGTTCGATGATATCCTTCAGTTCATCGCGCGATTTTTCGAATGTGCCTGATATAATAAAGGTCTTGCCAGCCAATGCTTCACTTTGCAGCACCACCTCTTTTTCTTCGGCCACAAACTGTAAGCCGGCTGCTTTTAGTTTTTTTATTTCCTCGCGATGATGTTCATTGCCGAAATATTCAATAATGCTATGGGCTATCCGGTCGCCTATCTCCTCGGCGACAACCAATTCATCCAATGTAGCGGCCATCAGGTTATCAATGTTTTTAAAATGCACGGCCAGCTTTTTGGCTACGGTTTCACCGATGTAGCGTATCCCCAAACCAAACAACACCTTTTCAAAAGGCATCTGCTTCGATTTTTCAATACCGTCCAGCATGTTGTTGATAGATTTTTCACCGAAACGTTCCATCTTTTTCAGGTCGTCAATTTGCTCGTACAACTTATACAGATCACTGATATGGTGTATAAAACCGCGCTGATACAGTGCCTCTATAGTCTCGTCGCCCAAGCCATCAATATTCATAGCCTTTCGACCAATAAAGTGCTGTATCTTACCCGTGATCTGCGGCGGGCATCCCTCATCATTAGGGCAGTAGAATGCGGCTTCGCCCTCTACCCTGGTTAACGGTGTAGCGCAGGCCGGGCATTCGGTTACATAGTCTATAGTCGGTGCACCCGTCACGCGTTTTTCCATGTTTACGCCGATGATCTTGGGAATGATCTCACCACCTTTCTCGACAAATACCCAGTCGCCTTTATGCAGGTCGAGGCGCAGCATTTCATTGGCATTATGCAGCGTAGCACGTTTTACGGTTGTGCCTGCGAGCAATACCGGTTTTAGATTAGCCACCGGGGTTACAGCCCCGGTGCGACCCACCTGATAAGTTACCGCCAGTAATTCGGTCTGCACCTGCTCAGCTTTAAATTTATAAGATATGGCCCAGCGAGGGGATTTGGCCGTAAAGCCCAGCTCTTCCTGCTGGGCGTAGCTGTTTACCTTAATAACGATACCGTCAATATCATAGCTCAGGTCGAAACGGCGCTTGTCCCACTCTTTTATAAAAGCCAGTACGTCATCCATCGTATTACACAGGCGGCTATGTTCATTTACATGAAAACCCCAGCTTTTTACAGCTTGCAGACTTTCCCAATGAGTTTTGAATGGCGGCCTTTCGGCATATAAAAAGTATAAGAAGCAGTCCAGCGGACGTTTAGCTACCTCGCTCGAGTCCTGCAGTTTCACAGTACCTGAGGCAAAGTTTCTCGGGTTAGCGTAAGGCTGCTCGCCGTTTTCTACACGCTCCTGGTTCAGGCGCTCAAAGGCTTTCAGGTGCATAAACACCTCTCCGCGTATCTCAAATTCGGCAGGGTAATCGCCATGTTTGAGTTGTTTGGGGATGCTTTGTATGGTCTTTACGTTGGTGGTTACGTCGTCGCCCTGTGTGCCGTCGCCACGGGTTACCGCGCGGATAAGCTTGCCGTTCTGGTAAGTCAGGCTCATGGAGAGGCCGTCAAATTTCAGTTCGCACACGTATTGAAAATTATCGCCTATAGCTTTGCGGATGCGTTGATCAAAATCCAGCAACTCCTGCTCATTATAGGTATTACCTAATGATAGCATGGGCCAGCGATGCCGTACCGTTTGAAATTCTTTAGTAATAAAACCACCCACTCTTTGTGTAGGCGAATCGGGGTCTAAAAACCCGGGAAACTGCTTTTCGAGCGCAGCCAGCGTTTCCAGTTTTTTATCAAAATCAAAGTCGGATATTGTTGGCATGGCCAGCACATAATAGTTATAAGTATGCTGCTTTAACTCGGCCGATAGTGCCTCAATTTGTTGTTTTGCTTCTGCAGGTGACATAGGAGCGAAGATAAGGATTTGACCATTCAAGGCGCCAAAATTTCAATCTTAAAAAACATCCTTACTAAAAATTAAACTTTTTTTCGGGGCTGATGTCTTTATGATAATTAACAACAGACAATACAGCCATGAAAACACTAAGAAGAATTTTATTTGTATCGGCAGCTTTGCTGCTATTTTTAGCCGTCGATAGTAATGCACAAATTGTAGTTAAAACCCGCTTGTATCACCACGGCCGTGTGGTTGTACGCCCCGCACGTCCATCGGCACATCATGTATGGATTGAAGGCGAATGGGTGCCAAAAGGCCGTACTTATGTTGAGCGCCCAGGCTATTGGGCCGTAGCTCCTCGTCCTCATGCAGTTTGGGTTCCGGGCCATTGGGATCATCGCCGCGGCGGTTATGTATGGGTTGCCGGTTACTGGAGATAAATATTGCCAGCCGTGTTAAAAAGCCCGTCTTGTTTTAAGGCGGGCTTTTTTATGTTCTTAATAATCGTATTATTGTTATAATGAAACGACTATTTACCAACCTTACCTTTCAGGTACTTGTTGCTATTATTCTGGGCATTATTGTGGGGCTTTACTTTAAGTCATTTGCCCCGACCGCACAGTTGATCAGCAAGACATTTATCAGCTTAATTACTATGCTGATTGCTCCCATTATATTTTTCACCATTGTGCTGGGCATTGCCGGCATGAACGACATGAAAAAGGTGGGCCGTGTGGGCGGTAAGGCTTTACTGTATTTTGAGATCGTCACCACGTTTGCGCTCATCATTGGTGTAACTGTAGCCAACTTTGTGAAACCCGGCGAGGGTTTTGTAACAACAGTTAAAGCCGATATCAGCAAACTTGAGGTGTACCAAAAAGCTGCTTCCGAAATGCATTGGAGCGACTTTATATTCCATATTGTGCCCGGCAATGCTTTCGACGCTTTTGCCAAAGGCGATATTTTGCAGATACTTTTCTTTGCGATCCTCTTCGGTTTCGGGTTGAGCCGTATGGGCGACTCGGGCAAAGTAGTAACCGACCTGTTTGAGAAACTATCTAAAGTTTTTTTCAATATCATGCACATCGTAATGAAGGTTGCCCCTATAGGTGCCTTTGGCGGGATGGCTTATACAGTGGGCACTTACGGCATCGAAACGCTTCGCCCGCTTGCTTTGCTCATGACATCGGTTTATATCACCATGGCGTTGTTCATTTTTGTGATATTGAACCTGATCTGCTACATTTATAAATTCAGCTTTTGGAAATATCTTAAACATATTAAAGAAGAAATACTGATTGTTTGGGGTACTTCATCGTCTGAAACTGTTTTGCCTGCCATGATGGAAAAGATGGAAAAATTTGGCTGCTCGCGGTCGGTGGTAGGTTTGGTAATTCCGGCAGGATATTCTTTTAATTTGGATGGGACGACGATCTACCTGTCTATGTCGGTGATATTTTTGGCGCAGGTATTTCAGATACCGCTATCACTAGGTCAGCAGTTAAGTATCATTGCTATATTAATGATCACTTCAAAAGGCGCCGCCGGTGTAACGGGCAGCGGGTTTATTGTGCTTACCTCAACGCTGGCAGCTATTAAAGTTATACCGGTTGAAGGTGTAGCGATATTGCTCGGCGTGGACAGGTTTATGTCAGAAGCACGGGCCATTACCAATATGATTGGCAACGGGGTTGCCACTATTGTTATTGCGAAGAGTGAAGGGGAGTTTACCAGCCCTTCCTAATCTTTCCCGGCAGGGAGGACTTTTAATAGAATCTTAATAACCATCAGTCTCCTCTACCGGGGGAGATTTAAAAGGGATATTTGTAAATTTTTCATCATCAAACAAAAAATTAGTACCCCAAATCCTTAGCGGGCGAAAAATAATTTTAGCTTTGCGATAAAATAAGAAATCAAATACCAATGAGCGTTCTCGTAAATAAAGATTCTAAAGTTATAGTTCAGGGTTTTACAGGCAATGAAGGCACTTACCATGCATCGCAGATGATTGAATATGGTACGCAGGTTGTTGGTGGTGTTACGCCTGGCAAAGGTGGCCAAACTCATCTTGACCGCCCGGTTTTTAATACCGTTGCTGATGCAGTTAAACAAACCGGCGCTAATGTTTCTATTATTTTCGTTCCGCCTGCGTTTGCCGCCGACGCTATCATGGAAGCTGCCGAGGCAGGTATTAAAGTTATTGTTTGTATCACCGAAGGTATCCCAACCAAGGATATGATTGCGGTTAAAGAATATTTGTCTGACAAAGACGCGCGTTTAATTGGCCCTAACTGCCCCGGAATTATCACTGCCGACGAGAGCAAAATTGGTATTATGCCGGGCTTTATCTTTAAAAAAGGAAACGTAGGTGTGGTTTCAAAATCAGGTACGCTGACTTATGAAGCGGTTGACCAGGTGGTTAAAGCCGGCTTAGGTATCACTACTGCCATAGGGATTGGTGGCGACCCGATCATTGGCACTCCAACCAAAGAAGCGGTTGAGCTGTTGATGAACGATCCTGAAACTCATGGCATTATCATGATTGGCGAAATTGGCGGTGGTATGGAAGCCGAAGCTGCACGCTGGATCAAAGCAAACGGTACCAAACCTGTTGTTGGTTTTATTGCCGGACAAACTGCGCCTCCGGGACGCCGTATGGGCCACGCCGGTGCTATTGTTGGCGGTGCCGATGATACTGCTGCAGCCAAGATGAAGATCATGGCAGAATGCGGCATCCGCGTAGTTGCCTCACCTGCCGAAATTGGTGCGGCAATGGCCGAAGAACTGGCGAAGAAAGCTTAAAGTAAAACGCGGAAGGTAAAAGATTTCGCTTTAGATATAAGAATCCCGGTCAGTTTGGCCGGGATTTTTTGTATAACACAGCTTAATAGAAATTATTATCTTAGCAGCCATTTAATACTAACATGAATAAATTTTACGGAACAGGGATAGCGATAGTTACTCCTTTTCTTGCAGACGGGCAAGTGGATTATGACGGGCTTAAAAACCTTATCGATTATTTAATTGATGGCGGTGTGGAATACATCGTGTCATTAGGTACAACAGGCGAGAGCGCCACATTATCTGCCGAAGAAAAGAAGAAGGTTTTTGCTTTTACCGCCGAAGCTGTTAATGGCCGTATTAACCTGGTTGCCGGTATAGCCGGTAACAATACCGCCGATGTTGTAGAACAGATCAAAGCGTTTGAAATTACGGGTTATGATGCTATACTTTCGGCAAGCCCGCAATATAACAAGCCAACCCAGGAAGGTATTTACCAGCATTATAAAGCTATTGCGGAGAACTCAAAACTGCCTATCTTGCTATATAACGTACCAAGCCGCACTGGCAGCAATGTAAGCGCAGCTACCACCGTACGTTTGGCTAATGATTTTAAAAACATTGTAGGCATTAAAGAAGCGTCGGGCAATTTTGAGCAGATTAACCAGGTTATGCGCGATAAACCCGAAGGTTTCCTGATGATATCTGGCGACGACCCGATCAGTTTCCCTATGATAGCGCTGGGTGCTGTTGGTGTGATATCGGTAGTGGGTAACGCCTTACCGCGTCAAACATCTGACATGATCCGCAAATGTCTGAACTATGATTTTAAAGGCGCTCAGAAAGGGCACTACGATTTGCTGAACATCACACGGCTATGCTTTGTTGACGGCAGCCCGGCGGGAGTTAAAACCGCCCTTAAACAATTAGGTATTTGCGGCGATACGGTACGCTTACCACTAGTGCAGGTTAGCGAGGGAGTGAAAAACGAAATCATTGCGGAAGTTCAGAAATTTAATAAAAACTAATGCTGTATCATCAGCATAAAAGAAAAGGCAACTTTAACAAGTTGCCTTTTCTTTTATAAAAAAACCCCGCTGCGTGCAGCCGGGTTTTGTCAGTCAGATACCCGAGGTATCCTCAAGCTTTGTTTTTTGTTTCCTGAACTTCCAGGCGAATAGCTTGTGCAAGGTTTTTCAAGTCCTGCATCCCTTTGCGAACACGGGTACCGGCTGCACTATTACCCTTGTTGTAAAACTTGTCGGCATCAGCTTCCAGCGATGCGATAAGGTTTTTTACTTCAGTAAATTTTTTCATCAGTTAACTCCTTTTTAAATATTTGAGGTTTTTTGTTTTATTGTAGCTAAGCTAAACTGTTTTTATCAAAAAAAAAATACTTTAAAGCGCTTTAAATACGGTTTTTTTCCACATTTATAGGCGGTTTTACCTATATACTTTATCGATTTTTATGGCATTTCAGACTATTATTTATCAGTATTATAATATTTTTTTCCTTTTAAATAATATAAGGCTATTTAGATGATAAAATTGGGTATATATCAACCTTATAATGCCCGTTTAACAACACACCAAACTACATAAATTAGTGACTAACTATTGCTAAAACTGCAAAATTTCCTCCGGGTCGCAGTTATTTACTTTTTTATGCTGCTGATATTCTTTAAAATCATAAATAATGGCTGCTTCTGGCCCTTGCTCCCTCCCCCATATCCATTTCCCAAAAGCAGATCTATCTTGCCATCGCCATCTATATCGCCGGCATCCATAGTCATACCGTTGTGAAATGGCGTATTTAAAGGTAGCGTGTAAGCCTGGAATTGATAGTTACCTTTGTTTTCTAAATATACAAAAGCCTGCCGCGGCTTAACGTCGCCTGGAAACTCACTTATGGTAGCTATATCCAGATCTCCATCTCCGTCAAAATCTTTAGCAATAGCCTTATAACAGCCATTTATAGGATAGAAGTATTTCTGCGTGAACTTACCATTGCCATCATTAAGATAAATATATACGCCGTGATAAGGTTTTAATATCTGGCTAAAGTCGCCGTTATCACCACACGTGTAAATAATATCTTTAAAACCGTCTCCATTAAAATTAACCAGATCAAATGAGCTTGAACCATATGATGGTGGGAAACCTAACACTTTTTTCTCTTCAAAATTACCTCTGCCGTCGTTGGTATAAAAAAAGATCCCCTCGTCCCCCTGTGCAAATAGTGCCCAAATGTCAGGATGATGGGTCTTGTTATTATAAGTGATTATTGTTTTGATACAGCCGGGCTTATCTCTGATTATGTGTTCCTTCAATTTACCGCCCGATCTGTCAACCCAGCTTAATCTGCCCGTAATTTTACCAAACTGAGCAATTAGATAGTCTTTAAGTCCATCGCCGTTTAGATCAATAATATCGGTAGATAGCGCCCTGCCTAATCTAAAAAATACAGGTTGTGCAGCTGGCGTGATCTTGCCGTCTTTCCCGATCCTGATCTCTTTTATAAAACCATTTTTGAAATTATTTGCCCACAGATCTTTGCCGATGTGAGTAGCGGTTATCTTATCATCCTGAAACAATAGATTCACAATTGCGCCATCCATAATGCGCGAACCCAGCGTCTTACCCCGACTATCAAGTATAATGAGCCGGTTGTTTAATCCATTTGCAACAATCAATCTATGCGGCTTTACACTTTCATCAATTTTTACATATGATGTCATTGCGGATGTAGAGTCCCACTCGGCGGGAGACGGCCGTATCTCGAAGATAGGTAATTGATGAATAGGCTCGGCCACTTTAGGAACAGGCAAGCGCTCCGGGGCTTTAGCCATAAAATAAGCCTGTATCTGAGCCCATTTTGCCGAATCAATTTGAGCCGTGTCAGGCATATAGCTGGCATCACTTTCAAGGTCGTTCACCATTGATTTTTCACCGTCAGACTTGATACCAAGATATCGTCCCATTACGGGTAATACATGGTTATGCCAGCTTTCTTTATTTATTAAAGAAGGATTTGGCAATTGATGGCATGACTGGCAGTACTGTGCCGCCAAGGCCTGCCCTTTGCCTACATCATCAGCCGAAAAAGTCTCGTTTGCTTTACTATTAGTTGCCTCACTGCAGCGCACCAGGGCAGCAATTATTAAAACAAGTAAAGTAATAACAACTAATTTGTTAGACAAGCGCATATTTGGTTTTTGACAGGCTAATTTATAAAATATATAAAAGAAAATGCCACCTGTAAGCAGATGGCATTTATTTATTCATTATTAAAATACCCGTTATTGCGCCTCAGCAACCTTCTTGCTGTAGACACCGGCTTTCAGCTTCTCGCCCATAGCACTGTAGGCGTCCAGAGTGCGTTGCACATCTTCCAGGCTGTGTGCAGCAGTTGGTATTAACCTTAACAAGATCAATCCTTTTGGAATAACCGGATAAACCACTATAGAGCAGAATATACCCCATTGTTCGCGCAGGTCGCGGGTTAAGGCAGTGGCCTCATATAACTCGCCTTTTAAGTACACCGGAGTAACCATGGTATTGGTAACACCAAGATCAAAGCCGCGCGCTCTTAACCCATTTTGCAGCGTGGTGGAAATTTGCCACAGTTGTTCGCGCAGCTCGGGTTTGGCTTTCAGTAATTCAAATCGCTTTTTAAGGCCTATAACCATCGGCATTGGTAAGGCTTTGGCAAATATCTGCGAACGCATATTGTAGCGCAGGTAGTCAATTATCTGTCTGTCGGCAGCCACAAAACCGCCTATACCGGCCATTGATTTAGCAAAGGTGCCAAAGTAGACGTCTACGCCCTCCACACAACCTTGTGCCTCGTGGGTGCCTGCACCTGTTGGGCCCATGGTACCAAAGCCATGCGCATCATCAACCAATATCCTGAAATCAAATTTCTTTTTCAGGTCGATGATCTCATTTAGCTTACCTTGTGCACCAGACATGCCAAATACGCCCTCAGTGATTAGTAAAATACCGCCGCCTGTTTGCTCGGCTAAACGGGTTGCACGTTCTAATTGCTTCTCGCAGCTCTCCAGGTCATTGTGCTGGTATACAAAACGTTTACCCATATGCAGACGTACGCCATCAATGATACACGCATGCGACTCGGCATCGTAAACAATAACATCATTACGCGTAACCAGAGAGTCGATGATTGACACCATACCCTGATAACCATAATTTAATAAAAACGCCGCCTCTTTACCTACAAATTCGGCAAGGCCATTCTCTAACTCTTCGTGATGGATGGAGTTTCCAGACATCATCCTGGCACCCATTGGGTAGGCCATTCCGTAATCAGCTGCAGCTTTAGCGTCAGCTTCACGTACTTCTGGATGGTTAGCTAATCCTAAATAATTATTCAGGCTCCAAACTAAATGCTCCTTACCATTAAATTGCATATGCGGAGCAATCTCTCCTTCTAACTTAGGGTATGAAAAATACCCGTGCGACCATTTTTGATGCTGCCCGAGCGGGCCGCCCATACTACTGATAATTTTGTCAAATAAATCCAATTCTATCTCCCTATTTATCGTTTCAAATATGCAAATATACGCTTTTGTATCTTTTGTCGGGTATCTGGTAGCCAAAGCTTTGCGTAATATAACAAAAAAGGGGGAGATAAACTAAGCTACCTCCCCCTTTTATATAAACTAATGCATCGTAGATCAGTCTACGTTATCGTGCAAAAATGAGTTGCTGTCGCGGATCTCAATTTTACCCTCGCTATCAGGCAGCAAAGAGAAACGTGATACCTGGCTTTCGTTTGAGGCCGGTGTTTCCTGCAAGGCTACTTCTTTACGTTTATAAGCCGGAACATTCTCTAACTCCTGAATGTTGCCGCTGCGCAGTTTCATGCTCAGATCTTTTAAACGCATAATACGCTCGCGCGATTTACGTAGCTGCTCCTCAATCGACTCATCGGTCTTATTATCGTCGGCATTAACTACAGGTTCAGGTTCTGCAGTAGCAACTATCTCCTCCTGCTCAACTTCAGCTTCAAAATTAATGATAGTTTCGGTTTCAGGCTCCGCCAGTTTAAAAGTAAACTCAGGCAGTTCGGTTTCATTCTCAGCTATAGGCTGTTCTTCAACTTCCTGAAAATTATATTTGATCACCGGCTCGGATTGCTTTTCATCGGGCCGGGCAGCTGCAAATAAATCAAATAATCCGGCTTGTTGTGTTTGTTCTTCTTTTGGCTGTTGTGGTTGGCCCTTCATGTATGGTTCAGCAGGCGTACCTTCTGTAACTGGATTAATAAAATCATTAACCGGCCTTACCAGAGGTGCATCAGGAACCAGCATATTTACAATTTTCTTGCTGCTAAACTCTTTTTCGCGCTCATCTTTAGTTTGGAAACCGGTAGCAATAATGGTTACCGATAATTTATCGCCCAAATTCTCATCACGGCAGTTACCCCAGATCAGGTCGGCGGCTAAGCCGGCTTCTTCCTGAATGTAATCAGTAATGATGCTCACTTCGTCCATAGTCACCTCTTTCTCACCCGAGCTGATATTTAACAGGATGTAGCGTGCGCCTTCAATTTCGTTATCTTTTAATAATGGTGATGACAAAGCACCTTCAACTGCACGCAGGGCCCGGTTTTCGCCTTCGGCAGCGCAGCTACCCATGATAGACACGCCGCTATCCTTCATTACGGTACGCACATCTTTAAAGTCGACGTTTATATAGCCCGGCAACGTAATGATCTCTGCGATGCCTTTAGCGGCTGTGGTCAAGATATCGTCGGCTTGTGCAAACGCAGACCCAAGTGTTAAGTTGCCAAAAATTTGACGCAGACGGTCATTTGATATCACCAGGAACGAGTCAACATATTTTTTCAGCTCTTCCATACCCTCTTCAGCCTGCATTTTACGACGCTTGCCTTCAAAAGAAAACGGAGTGGTGATGATCCCTACGGTCAGGATATCCAGTTCGCGGGCAGCTTTAGCAATAATAGGGCTTGCACCGGTACCTGTACCGCCGCCCATACCTGCAGTAATAAACAGCATTTTAGTATTTGGGCCCAGCATCTGTTTAATATCGTCGATATTTTCGATAGCCGAATTTTTGCCAACCTCGGGTATTGAGCCTGCACCCATCCCCTCTGTTAAACTTGCTCCTAATTGTACTTTGTTTGGTATAGGGCTTAACTCCAATGCCTGCGCATCAGTGTTACAAATTATAAAGTCGACCCCGGTAATACCTTGCTTGTACATGTGGTTTACTGCATTACCACCGCCACCGCCAACACCAATAACTTTGATGATTGACGATTTTTCTTTTAACATCTCAAATTGCATAATCCTAATTTTCAGCTATGTATAATTCGACGAATCTTAGATTTCACCATTGTAATATTAGTACTTTTTCCACAAGGTTTTTCCACAAATGTCTATAATGTGGAAAAAATGAACGATGTTGAAAAGTTAACTAAACATTCCATCAGCCCCACCCAAACCCTCCCGGTAGGAAGGGCTTTTGATAGCCCCTCTAAATCTCCCCTTCCAGGGGAGATTTAGAGGGGACTGGTTGGCTTTACTTCAAAAAGTCCTCGTCCTTAATATCGTCTTTAATAAATTTCTTTCCGCTCTCTAATATTTTGCCAAATAGCCCGAATTTTTTTTCTTCGGTATATTTGGTTTTATCCACTTTAGCCTCAGTTGGCTGCTGTACTTCGCCAATATATTCCATCTTCTGAATACCTTTTATCAGCAAACCGATACCAGTAGCAAACGTCGGACTTTGCAGTTCTTCATATATGTTTTTAGGCAGATGCTCGTTTTTGGCCAAATGCTCGTTAGGGTAACCCACGCGGCAATCCAGGCCGGTAACAAACTCTACCATTTGGGGCAGGTGTTTTAGCTGCGCCCCGCCGCCGGTAATTACGATGCCGGCAATCAGTTTTTTCTCGTAGCCTGATGATTTGATCTCATAATACACATGCTCAACAATCTCTTCCATGCGGGCCTGGATAACATATGCCAGATTTTTTACTGATATTTCTTTAGGTTCGCGGCCACGAAGCCCCGGAACACACACAATCTCATTTTCTTTGTTTTCATCAGCCAGCGCCGAACCGAAACGTACTTTCAGCTGCTCTGCGATGTTACGCATTACCGAGCATCCTTCGCGGATATCCTCCGTTACACTGTTACCGCCAAATGGAATCACCGCAGTATGACGGATAATACCCTCGTGGAAAATCGCCACGTCGGTTGTACCGCCACCAATATCAACCAATACCACACCTGCTTCTTTTTCCTCGTCGCTTAATACAGATTCTGATGATGCAAGCGGCTCAAGTATTAGCTCCTGGCTTTCCAGATGCGCTTTGTTAACACATTTCACAATATTTTTGATAGCGGTAACCTGCCCTGATATGATATGGAAGTTGGCTTCCAGACGTACGCCCGCCATGCCGATGGGATCTTTGATACCGGGCTCGCTGTCGACAGTAAATTCTTGCGGCAGTACATGGATGATCTCCTCGCCGGGAGGCATTACCAGGTTGTACATGTCCTCGATCAGTTTGTCAATGTCTTTGCGGCTGATCTCTGACTGCAGATCGCGACGGGTAATTAAACCACGATGCTGTAAGCTTTTAATATGCTGACCTGCGATGCCAACGTTTACCACTCTGATTTCGACGTTTGATTGGGTACCGGCTATGTCAACAGCCGAGGTTATGCCCTGTACGGTTTTGTCAATGTTTGATACTACCCCACGAGTTACACCCGCAGATTCGGCTTTGCCAATGCCCAGGACTTCGATCTTGCCGTTTTTACTACGACGGCCAACAATTGCGCAAATTTTAGTGGTACCGATATCTAATCCCACTACAATTGGCGAACTTTTTTCTTGTGTTGAACTCTTATCCATATTTACTGTATTATTTGAGATGTGTCTTTTTTAATTAATTTGGTTGAGTCGGCGATGGCTTTCATTCGTAGCGAGTCTGCCTTCGAGTTTTTAACCCCGATTATCTGGTTAGCGTATTTAATGTTAATGATCTTGTAAGCATCCCAGCCAACCTGAGGTAATGCCTGTTTGTAAAATGCCATCAGGTTTTTAAACTTCATATCAAGGGAGTCGGCGTTACCCAGCAAAATGCGCTGGCTGCCTACACGCGGTATCAGTTCTATTTCATGACCTTGATTTACATAGATCTGACCTATTTGTGCGTCCCATAAAGAATCACCACGGATATAGGAAACCGTTTTAAACAAGTCGCGCGCCAGGGCAGTATGCAGCGTATCTACCTTATTGCCAAATGGCTCTTCAATAAATCCGTTGGCGGCCAGTACCCTTGCCGTAAAATTGGCGGAAAGCGGAATTTTTAGACCGTTTTTGTCAATATAAAAGTCCTGATCGTTTTGGTTCATCACCCGCATAATAGGTTCGCGTTGCTCGATTTCAATCATTAGCACACCATCCATATCAGCATAAACCTTAGCAAATTCAACAAAAGGATTTGCTTTCAATTTATTCTCCAGCTGATGCATGTTGATGCGGTCTATCCTGCGGCCAACCAATGTAAAGCTGCTTAGTTGCAAAATGCTTTCAACCTCTTTTTTATCGATGAAATATTGACTGCCGGGGATGTAGATCCTCACATCTTTACAAACCACCTCAGTTTTCTTTACTTCAATGAAACTCATGAGCACCACCAGGCCACCCAGGCTTATCAGCCAGATAAAACTAAGTAGCAGGATGCGCCATATAGGTTTCTTAAACATTTTGTAAAGCACTTTTTAATGGTTGTACCAACTGATCAATATCGCCTGCGCCAACAGTAAGCAATAACTCGGGCTGTTCTGATCTTACTTTATCTATCGCCGCCTGCTTGCTCAAGATCTGCCGGTTTTCAAGCTTCATCCGATCAAGAATTATGGCCGATGTTACACCTTCGATCGGTAATTCGCGGGCCGGGTAAATATCCAGCAGCAGCAATTCATCGCTCATATCCAAAACCTCAGCAAACCCGTCCACAAAATCGCGGGTACGGGTGTACAGGTGAGGTTGAAAAATTGTTGTGAGTTTTTTGTTTGGATATAACTTTTTGATTGAAGCGATCGCCGCCCTTAATTCTTCAGGATGATGCGCATAATCATCAATGTAAATATGATCTGGCGTTTTTACGATATATTCAAATCTCCTTTTCACCCCTTTAAATGAATTCAAGGCGCTCTTAATAGCATCGGCAGAAACACCCAGCAGCAAACCGACTTTGGTGGCCGCTACCGCATTTTCGATATTATGTAATCCGGCAATACCCAGCTTGATATTACTGATATTAATGTCGCCGCTTACAAAGTCGAAGTAAAAATCACCGTTCTCTACACGGATGTTTTGAGCTACAGCATCAGCATCACCGTTGATACTGTAGGTAAATCCGCCGTCCAAAGGCAAGCCTTTGCGGCGAATTAATGTACCTCCCGGTTTGATCTGCGAGGCGTATAAACGAAACGACTCTGTTAGTTGAGAATGATCGCCATAAATATCCAGGTGATCAGCATCCATCGATGTTACAATAGCGACATCAGGATACAGGGTCAGAAAGGAACGATCATACTCATCAGCCTCAACCACCACGATATCATTATTACCAAACAGCACATTGGTTTGATAGTTAGACGCTATGCCACCCAAAAATGCTGAGCAATCTTTACCCGAATCTTTCAGAATGTGCGCTACCATACATGAAGTAGTGGTTTTACCATGCGTACCTGCCACTCCAATGGTAAATCTGCCTTTGCTTATCAATCCTAAAACTTGCGACCGTTTCCACAACGTAAAACCTTTGCGCTGGAAAAAGCCCAGAATCTGAGAATCTTTCGGGATAGCAGGGGTATAAATAACCAGGGTATTATCATCCACATCGCGGAAGCTTTTTGGCACCGCCTCGCAGTTATCCTCAAAAACAATCTGAATACCTTCGTTGCGCAATTCGTCGGTAAGGTCGGTCGGCGTTTTATCATAACCGCAAACAATACAACCCAAATGAGCAAAATAACGTGCAAGGCCGCTCATGCCTATGCCGCCTATGCCTACCAGGTAAACCCGTTGTATGTTGCGTAATTCCATGTCTTCTCTAAAAAGCCCCGCCTCCGAAACCGAAGGCGGAGCTAAGATTTAATTATTAATTGTTATTTGTATAACCTCTTTCGCAATAACTTCATCGGCATTGGGCAAAGCCATTTTACCGATGTTGTCGCTTAATTTCTTTTGCAAATCTTTGTCCTTTAAAAGCTCTAAAGCTTTCTCTGTTAATTTTTCTTCAGCATCGCGGTCGGCCACAAAAATTGCGGCTTGATCATGTACTAAGGCAAGTGCATTTTTGGTTTGATGATCTTCGGCAACATTTGGCGATGGCACCAGTATAACCGGCTTTTTAACTACACATAACTCTGCGATAGTACCTGCACCTGCTCTTGATATGATGACGTCAGCAGCGGCATAAGCCAAATCCATGCGGCTTACAAACTCCACAATACGCACGTTTGGATGATAATCTTCACCCAGTTGGTCAATGATGCTCTTATAATAGAACTTACCGGTTTGCCAGATCAACTGAACATCGGCAGCGATGATCTGATCTAAATGCGCCAGTATGCTGTTATTTAAAGTACGTGCCCCCAAACTACCGCCGGTAACCATAATAGTTTTCTTTTCTGCGGACAGTTTGTAAAGCTCCAGGGCCTGCAAGTGCTTACCTGCAACATCCACCGACTCGCGCCTGATCGGGTTGCCGGTTTTGATCAGTTTATCTGCCGGAAAGAATTGCTCCATGCCATCAAAGGCCACACATATCTTTTCTGCCTTTTTGCCCAGCCATTTATTAGTAATGCCGGCATACGAGTTTTGTTCCTGAATCAGGTAAGGCACTCCTTTCATTGACGCCGCGTATAACAACGGACCAGATGCATAACCACCTACGCCAACCGCAGCGTCGGGCCTAAAGTCTTTAATAATTTGCAGCGCCTTGCTCACGCTGTTGAACAACTTAACCGGGAACAACAAGTTTTTCCAAACCGACTTACGCTGTATACCCTGAATGTTCAGGCCAATAATTTTATAACCGGCAGCAGGCACTTTCTCCATTTCCATGCGGCCGTTAGCTCCCACAAAAAGGATCTCAGTAGCCGGGTCAAGCTTTTTCAAAGCATTGGCAATAGCAATAGCCGGGAAGATGTGCCCTCCGGTACCGCCACCGCTAATAATTATCCGTTTGCCTTTTGCCATTTTAATTTTGTCCATACACCATGGTCAATAGTCCATGGCATTTTTATTTCATTTAACTAATATCTGATCTTCAATCACTAATCTTTTCTCGCTACGCGAGCGCCACTTCCTTTATTTCGCCTACTATTACTTTTTTCGGATCCTCTATATCACGACTAACCGATAATATAATGCCGAACGCAATGCTGGTAAATAACATTGACGTACCACCCATACTCACAAAGGGTAGCGGCACACCTGTTACAGGGCCCAACCCCACGGCTACGGCCATATTGGCAAATGCCTGTATGGTCAAGCTAAAGCTTAATCCCGCTGCCAGCAACGCACCGAAAGCTTTTGGCGCTTTAGTTACTATTTTGATGCACCGGTAAAGCAGAAAAAGATATAGCCCTATCAAGATAACGCCGCCCATTAAGCCATATTCTTCGATGATGATAGCGTATATCTCATCGGAATACGCTTCGGGCAGATAGTTAACCTCACTGCTTTTTCCAGGGCCCTTGCCAAAAATACCACCCGATGCAATGGCTATCTTGGCGTGATCTGCCTGGAATGACTTATCGGGATTAGCTGCCTCGGGGTGCATGAACGTATGGATACGCGACACATAAGTTTTACGACGCGGGCCCAGAAAAATCACCCCGGTCAGCAGTACCGCCCCTGCCAAACAGGTTATGGCAATTTGCTTGATACTTATACGACCGATAATTAACAGCAATACACTAACACCAAACAACATTAAGGCCGTAGAAAGATTAGCCAATGCAATCAGGATAAACACTGTACAAACTGCACCCATTATGGGGATGAATGATTGCTTAACATCTTTTATATTTTCTTGCTTACGCGACAATGACCTTGCCAGGTAAGTAATCAAAGCCAGCTTAGCCAAATCGGAGGTCTGGAAACTCAAGCCCGTGCCCGGAATAGCGATCCAGCGGCTCGCATCGTTAACATGGCTACCAAAAATCAGTGTATAAAACAGCAATGGAATGGTGATGTACATCAGTAATTTGGAGATGCCCGAATAATAACGATAGTCTAATTTATGCGAGATATACATCAGCGCGATACCACCTACAATCATAGCCAGGTGCTTCATCAAAATCGACTCAACACCTACGCCACGCTTATAAGCCAGCGTACCAATAGCGCTATATACCGACAACAGCGATACCAGCGACAGCAGAATGACTATCAGCCATATCCAACGGTCTCCTTTGATGTTTTGTAATATCTGGTTCATTTATTTGTTACTTACTTGTCATTGCGAGAAACGAAGCAATCGCGAACTTTACTTCCTCGCGATTGCCACGCTATCGCTCGCAATGACATACTTATTATTTTCATTTACACATCCGCACATTTATAGCTCCTTCACCGCGGCTTTAAACTGATTGCCGCGATCTTCATAATTTTTAAACAGGTCAAAACTGGCACAGGCCGGCGATAATAATACCGTATCACCTTTTGTAGCCAGGTGATAAGCCGCCTGTACCGCATCAGAAGCCGAGGTAGTGTTAACTATAATATCAACATCATCCTCAAAAGCATCATGAATGCGCTGGTTGTCTCTGCCCAGACAAACTATGGCCTTTACCTTTTGTTTAACCAGATCTCTTAACATTAAATAGTCATTACCTTTATCAACTCCACCCAATATCAACACCACATCGCTGGTCATACTTTCCAGCGCATACCAGGTAGAGTTTACGTTAGTAGCTTTCGAGTCATTAATGAAGCTAATGCCCGATATTTTACCAACAAATTCCAATCTATGTTCAATGTTTTTGAACGTGGCGAGGCTATCTCTAAGGGTATCGTTCCTTAATTCGAGCACCTTTGCTACTATGCCTGACGCCATAGAGTTGTAGATGTTGTGCTTGCCTTGCAGCGCTAGTTCTGTAATTGACATTTCAAAATGTTCTTGTGGTGTGTTAATGACAATATTGTCGTTTTCGAGATCTGCTCCCGTGGTTACTTTTTTTTCTATCGAGAACGGATAAAGCTTAGCATTAAAGCTTCTGTCTTCCATTCCTTTTATCGTTTCCATATCATCAGCGCAATAAATAAATACGTCATCCGCACGCTGATTTTGTGTAATGCGGAATTTTGACGCCGCATAGTTTTCCATTTTGTAATCGTATCTGTCGAGGTGATCGGGTGTAATGTTCAACAGCACCGCTATGTCAACCTTAAACCGGTACATATCGTCCAGCATAAAACTGCTTAGCTCCAGTACATAGCTATCAAAATTTTCGGTAGCTACCTGGTAAGCAAAGCTTTTACCTATATTACCGGCCAGGCCTATATTCAATCCTGCATTTTTCAGGATGAAATAAATTAGGCTGGTTGTAGTAGTTTTACCGTTTGATCCGGTTATACCGATGATCTTTGCATTGGTATATCTGCCGGCAAATTCAATCTCCGATATCACTGGAATACCCTTTTCTCTGATCTTTTTAATGATCGGCGCTTTATCAGGTATACCCGGGCTTTTGATCACTTCCACGGCAGCCAGTATCTCGGCTTCGGTATGTCCATTTTCTTCAAGGCTGATGTTCCACTTTAATAAGTGGTCTTTATAATGCGGGGCTACCGCACCAAAGTCTGATACAAAAACATCATAGCCCTGCTGCTGCGCAAGGTATGCCGCACCCACTCCGCTCTCGCCCGCACCGAGGATAGCTATCCTGCTGCCTTTAGGCGAATGATTTAGGTTTGATATTTCGTTTTTGTTAGTCATTCTTGGTTCATAGGCCATGGTCAATAGTCCATGGTTCTTTTATTTATATTTCTATTATCTATTAATCTTCCTCATCCATGGACCATCGACTATGAACCATGGACTAAGCAGCGCTATCTCAACTTCAAGGTCACCACACTCAATATAGCCAGCATAATGCCGATGATCCAGAAGCGGGTTACAATCTTAGCCTCATGGAAACCTTTCTTTTGATAATGGTGATGCAACGGCGACATCAGGAATATCCTGCGGCCCTCGCCATATTTCTTTTTGGTATACTTAAACCAGCCTACCTGCATCATTACAGACACATTCTCCATCAGGAATATGCCGCATAGCAAGGGCAGCATCAGTTCCTTACGGATCAGGATGGCGAACACCGCAATGATACCGCCTATAGCCAGGCTGCCGGTATCTCCCATAAATACTTGTGCCGGGTATGAGTTATACCACAGGAAACCCACGCAGGCCCCTACAAAAGCACCGGCAAAAATCACCAGCTCGCCCGAATTGGGGATGTACATAATATTCAGATACTCTGATATAATGTAGTTACCCGAAACGTAAGCCAGTATAGCCAAGGTAATTCCTATAATTGCCGAGGTTCCCGTCGCAAGCCCGTCTATACCATCAGTAATATTTGCGCCGTTTGATATTGCGGTGATGATCACAATGACAAAAAACAGGAATACTACGAGCGTATAATTTTCATAACCCGGGCCTAAAAATTTAAGCACCTTGCCATAATCCAGTTCATTATTTTTATAAAAGGGCAACGTGGTTTTATGTGATGTTATGTCCTGTGTCAGAACCGGTTTATTACCACGCATGTGGAAATCAATTTTAGCATCATACTGCACCGGTGGCTTAACCTCCTGGCGGATAGTTATACCTTTATTGGTAAACATAACAAAGCCGATAATAAGCGCTAAACCCACCTGCCCGACAATTTTAAATCGTCCGGCCAATCCCTCTTTATTCTTTTTAAATACCTTAATATAATCGTCAAGAAAACCGATCGTCCCCAGCCAAACGGTAGTAACTATCATCAGTATTACATAAACGTTATCAAGCTTGGCAAACAACAAAGTTGGGATCAGTATACCAGCGATGATGATAAGACCACCCATGGTAGGTGTACCGGCTTTTTGCATCTGGCCCTCCAGGCCCAGGTTGCGTACAGTTTCGCCTACTTGTTTGTAACGTAAGTAGTCAATCAATCTGCGGCCATACACGGTAGTTATAACTAATGACGTAATAACCGCCATAGCCATCCTAAACGTGATGTACTGAAACACCCCCGCTCCCGGAATACTATAGTTTTTGTACAGATAAGTAAATAAGTAATATAACATACTATCTATTTGATGTGCAGATATGCAAATGCGCAGATGTGCAGCTTTTTAATTTTTTAATGTGTTGATGATATTATTTTACAGCCAACGCATATCTTCACATCTGATTAAATTGATTTAACAACTCTTCTTTATCGTCAAAGTGATTTTTCACGCCTTTTATTTCCTGGTATTTTTCATGGCCTTTGCCTGCCAGCAGGATAATATCTCCCGGTTTGGCCAACATGCAAGCTGTTTTTATAGCCTCATGACGATCAGCAATGCTTGCAACATTAAACTTTGACATTATTGGCACCCCGGCTTCCATATCCCTGATGATTTGTTCAGGATCTTCCGAGCGGGGATTGTCCGAGGTCAGGATCACCTTGTCACTCCACTCACAAGCCACTTTGGCCATTACCGGGCGCTTAGTCTTATCACGGTCGCCACCGCAGCCTATTACGGTGATGACCTGTTCATTGCCCTTACGGATGTTATGAATAGTGGTCAGCACATTTTGCACTGCATCGGGTGTATGCGCATAGTCTACAATGCCAATGATCTTGTTTGCCGATACTACATAATCAAACCTGCCTTCAGCACCCGACAATTTACTGAGGCTGGTCAGTACTTTAGCATGATCCTGATCAAGGAGCACTGCAGTGGCATAAACAGCCAGCAAGTTGTAAGCATTGAATGTGCCTACCATTTTAAACCAAACCTCTTCGTTATCAACCAGCAATAACAATCCGCCAAACTGATTTTCAAGGATCTTGCCTTTAAAGTCGGCCATGTTTTTAAGGCCGTAGGTCTTTTTGTGAGCCCTGGTATTTTGCAGCATTACATTACCGTTTTTATCATCGGCATTGGTTAATGCAAAAGCATTTTTAGACAAGCCGTCAAAAAACGCTTTTTTGGCTCTCAGGTAGTTGTCAAATGTTTTATGGTAATCTAAATGATCATGTGTCAGATTGGAAAATATCGCACCGGTAAAATTCAGCCCCTCAATGCGATGCTGCGCAACGGCGTGCGAGCTTACTTCCATAAAGCAGTAGTCGCAGCCCTGGCCAACCATCTCGTCCAGCAGCCGGTTCAATTCAACCTGATCTGGTGTGGTGTGACTTGAGGGGATAACCTTACCATTGATCTGGTTTTCAACCGTCGACAATAAACCGCATTTATATCCCAGATCTCGAAACAGCTGATATAATAGTGTTGCAATAGTAGTTTTACCATTTGTACCGGTAACACCTACCAGCTTTAATTTTCTGGATGGATTATCATAGAAATTAGCCGATACAATACCCAGGGCAGCAGCCGAATCTTTTACCATCAGGAAGTCAGCCTCGGCAGCAGTATGGCCCGGCAGTTCTTCACAGATCACCGCAACGGCACCATCCTGAATTGCTTTATCAATAAAATCATGACCATCAACCTGAGTACCTCTGACCGCCACAAACAAGCAACCCGGCACAACCTTGCGCGAATCAAACACAATTGCGCTGATCTCTACGTCGGCTGCGCCCTGCAGCTCAGTAAATGCTAATCCGGTTAATATGTCGCTCAGGCTTCTCATTCTAACTCTATAAATATCTTTGACCCTTTTCGTGCAGCACTTCCTGCTATTATCGATTGGGTAGTTACTACCCCGCTTCCTTTTGCCCCTACTTTGTAGCCGGCATTACCCAAAGCATATAAAGCATCGCTCAAACTCATGCCTGTTACATCCGGCACCGTACCCGCTTTATATTTTGTATCATCATAAGGCAATCCTTCACTGGTATCAATACCGGTAGTGGTAGATGCATATAACGGCTTCACACCTAGTTTGCTGTAAACCTTTTTAATGGCGGCCATATTGCCATGCTTAATCTTAGGCATAGTGGTGTTACCCACAAAATGGACCGTTGCACCGTGGCTCAGCTCCAGGTCGCTTGCATAAACGCGGTCGGCAATCTTTCTGAACACCGGGCCGGCCACCCGCGCCGCCAAATGCGAGCCTATACGCGGATTACTGATCACCACAATCATGGAATACTTCGGCCTGTCGGCAGGAAAATAGCCGCAGAATGATGCTTGATGCTCATCTTTAGCGCCATAACCCGCCGAGCCGTGTGCTATTTGGGCCGTACCGGTTTTACCCGCTACGCTGTATAAATTATTTTTAATGACCAGTTTACCGGTGCCTTCTAAAACTACGCCCTCCAACAAGCCTTTAACTTTAGCTAATGTTTCATCAGAGCATACTTTGTCATTGATCACCCGCGCCTGAAAACGTTCCACGGTATTACCCATACTGCGAATCTCCTTAACAAAAATTGGCGCTATCTCTTTGCCATTGTTAGCTACCGAGTTATAGAAGGTAAGCATTTGCAACGGGGACAGTTTCAACTCGTAACCGTAAGCCATTTGCGCTACTGTTTGCAATTTGTTCCAGCTTTTTGACGATGGATTTTTAATAAGCGGCCGACCTTCACCGGGGATTTGCAGATGATTCCGCTCATTTAAATGATAACTATACAACGCATCAGTAAACTCCCTCGGATTAGCAGCATAGTGTGAATAAGCTAACTTAACGGCGCCTACGTTCGATGATTCTTCAAAAGCCCTTTTTGCACTTATTATACCACCGGCGTCTTCGGCGTCTTTAATATGCAGAAAAACTTTACCGTTGCGCGGATTGATCATATCATAACGCCCATGCTGGATATCAACCTTAGTGTTGGTGTCAATTTTATGCTGATCAAGCAGGGTCATGTAAGTTGCCAGTTTAAAGGTCGAGCCGGGCTCTGCCTCAGCAGCAATAGCATAGTTGAACCGCTCCTGATAATCTCCGTCTTTTGTCCGGGTAAAATTGGCAATAGCACGAACTTCGCCTGTAGCAACTTCCATCAGCACAACCGTACCAAAATCTGCCTGAATGCTATCCAGTTGTTTTCTTAAGGCCTTTTGTGCGACATCCTGAAAGTTTACGTTGATGGTAGAGATAATATCTGCGCCGTCTTTTGCGGCTACTTCATCCTCATCGTCGTTTACCGGAACATATACTCCGCCCGCTATACGCTGCATCAATCGCTTGCCGTTTTCGCCATCGATATATTCAGCATAGGCACCTTCTAAACCTACTGCGTTTTTTACGTTCTCGTTTTTGTAGCCAATGGTACGGGCGGCCAGTGACCGAAATGGCAAAATACGTTTGTTTTGCTGCAGAACGATCAGCCCACCTTTATACCTGCCCATACGGAAAATTGGAAACTTGCGGATCTGTTTTAATTCCTGAAATGTTACGCGGCGTCTAATCAACTGGTAACGGGAGCTGTCCTTACGGGCGCTGCGCAGCATTCTTGAATAATACCGCTCTGTTTTATCAGGATACAACTGAGCAAGTTTGGCCGCCAGCGAATCAACTTTTGCATAGAAAACTTTATCCTCAAAAATACCGCCGGCAAACATATCCATATGCAGTTCATATTCGGGTACTGACGTCGCCAGCAAAGCACCGTCAACCGAAATGATATTACCACGGGTAGCCTCAACATTTTCATAACGGGTTGAAAGCTTAGCCGCCATCGACTTCCATTTTTCGCCCTGTACAAATTGCAGGCGGCACATTTGTATCACCACCGCCAAAGCAAACAGTAATATCAGGCCAAAGGCCAGATATACACGCAGCAATATATTGGTTCTGATACTCATTGATCGGCATCCTCCTGTACTGTAATTTTTTGCGCCGGCTGTAACGCCTCCTTAATACCCAGGGTATCTACCCGTTTAGCCACTTCTGACAATGTGCTTTTATAGGCCAGATCTGCCTGGTTTACTTTATACTCCCAATTCAGTTCATGAACTTCTTTGGTTAATTTGTCAATGTCGCGTATGTTCTTCTCGGCCAGGTGACGGTTAGCAATGTAAATCATCCCTAAAAAAGCCAGGTATAACACAAACGGCAACGCACGCGTAGCTTCGTCGGTAGTTATAAACCCCTTTGTTAAAAATTTGGTCAAAAAGTTTTCAGGAATCTCCTTTGCAGGTTTTTCCTCCACGATCAACTCGCTCTCCAACTGCTCCTTCTCAACTTCGGTACGTAAACGATTGGTCATACTTACTTTTTAACTGCAATTCTTAATTTTGCACTGCGTGCCCTGTTATTCTGGCCTATCTCCTGAACCGAGGCTGTAATAGCACCGCGACTCACCGCATCCAACGGTTTCTGATCGTTACCAAAAAAATCTTTCTCCACCTCACCGCTGAACTTCCCTTTCGCTATGAAATTCTTCACTAACCTATCTTCCAGCGAGTGGTAAGACATTACCACCAACCGGCCGCCGGTTTCCAGCACCTCAGCAGCTTGCATTAAAAACTCCTTTAGCGCCTCCAGCTCCTGGTTAACCTCAATACGCAATGCCTGAAAAACCTGCGCCAGGTATTTGTTTTCTTTTCCACGTGGTATCCGATCAGAGATCGCAGTCTTCAGATCAGCCACCGTATTGATCGGCGCATTCAGTCGCGCGGTTATGATAGTATGCGCCAGCGATTTGGCATTTTGTATCTCGCCATACAAGCCGAATATGCGATGCAGATCAGCCTCGGTATAAGTATTGATCACCGTTTTGGCGTTTAACTCGGCTGCCTGATTCATGCGCATATCCAGTTCCGCATCAAAACGGATTGAAAAACCACGCTCAGCCTCATCAAACTGGTGCGATGAGACACCCAGATCGGCCAGGATACCACTTACCGGCATTGCTCCATGCAAGCGGCAAAAGTTTTTCAGGTATCTGAAATTCTGATCAATAAACTCAAACCGATCGTCGTCGATCATATTACGTTGCGCATCTGCATCCTGATCAAAAGCAAGCAAACGGCCGCCTTCGCCCAGGTGTTTTAATATTTCTCTCGAGTGGCCGCCACCACCGAAGGTCACGTCCACGTAGGTGCCATCCTTGCGGATATTTAATCCGTCAATACATTCCTGCAACATCACGGGGCTATGATAATTATTCATCATTCCTCCTTCCGCCCATCACCTCCTCGGCCAGGTTTGCAAAGTTTTCGGGCTCGTCGTCCAGTTGTGAATCATACGCATCCTTAGCCCAAACCTCTATTTTATTAAACTGGCAAGCCAGCACCACATCGGCACCAATACCCGCATACTCCAAAAGCGACTTTGGCAAAAGCACCCTGCCTGCACTATCAAGCAGCAGTTCTGATGCGCCACGGGTAAAGTAGCGGATAAATTCGCGGGTCTTTTTTTCGTACGAATTGAGCTTGCTCAGATCGTCAACTATCTTATCCCATTCTTTGCGGGTGTAGATAACCAAATGCTTTTCAAAGCCGCGATTGATAACAAGCCCCTCACTTACAGCTTCTGGAAGCTGTTTTTTGAGGCCAACGGGTATCATCATACGCCCTTTAGCATCCAGTTTACAATCAAATTCGCCTAAAAAATTCGACATTCTACACTTTGACAATTATGGTAGTGTAAAAGTAAATCACTTTTACCACTTTATTACACTTTTTACCACCAAAAAGTTTTCAACATTCAAAAAATGTTTTTATCTCCCACTTCGGCTAAACACACAAAAGATTGATATTCTAATTAACTGACTACCAGAATTAAAGCAAAGTGGAGATTTGAAAGGTTAAGTAAATTGCTTTAATGAACGATTATGGCGAGATTAGTATAAACCTGTAACAAATGAGAAGCCTTACCCCACTTATATTAATAATTGTTTTACTATTTGCCGCGAAGCCATTATTTGCGCAAGAAACTGTTAATAAAGGAGATATAATTATTCATATTCATGGCTCCGGACCGGATTTTATGAGTAAATACCAGGTAGATATCTACAGGCGGTCAAATTCGATAAAAATAATTTATGCTGTTTTTGACAGTATCAGGGTTTCGGCGACACGGAAAGATACCGCATTTGCGCGGGTGTCTGCAAAATACATGAAAGGCGGGGGAGATAGTATCGAAAATAAAAGGCTTTCAGATGCAGTCTATGACTATTTCGAGCGATATTCTGTATACGACCGCGATTCAGTCACGATTGCTGTCAGAAAAGATACTGCCTATAATCACTTACTCGAGCGCGTAGCCAAAGCTCATACAGAGGACCTGCTGCAAACTGAACGAAACAAAAATAGAAATTTATTAGATGGCGTTCATATGGCTTTTACGATGGTCACCGCATCGGGCAAGAAGGTAGTTGGAGCCAGGAGCCCGCGCCAAACCTCACATCCGTTATTATATAGTTTGTTATCTGAAACCATGAAAATTGGCAGAACACATAAACTTGGTCCATTTTTACACAGGAAGAGTTTTGGGGGTTACTAAATTTAATGCCGTTGTTAAGGTTAAATAACCCCATACAAAGCTCCGCCTTTCTCGCCCATCGCATCCACACGTTTTTCAACCTCGGGATCTTTTTCTAACACCGGCGCATGATGCGGTTTTATCCGCGCATCAATGATCAACGGACCATAACAGCCCCAATGCTTGTGCTCCATAAACTCGTTGATACCATAAATATCGTGCGACGGATTGCTGCGGGTAAAGGTCACCCAGACAAAGTTGTTCAGGTTTTCAGCCGCAAAGACGGCATCATCACACAAGACAAACAACGGGATACCGGTGAGGTCGGCCTCGGCAAAATGCTCTTGTAAAAACTCGATGACCATCGGCATATCGCTGGCGCGGATGTTTTTGGGCACCTCGATAGCCAACACGCCGGGCATCACCATTTGGTAATTTACCAGCGGCTTTGGTAAGCTGAAATCGACAGGCACCTCGCGCCATAGCTCGCGTTTAATATCGCCGGCTACGGTAACGGCTACTTTGCTGCCCGAATTTAGTCCGCTGCCACTATAGTCCAGCGTATCAATAGTCGTGCGGGTATAAAAATGCAGGTCGCGGGCCGGATTAATGCGTTGCAACATATGCGTCAGAAACTGACGGATATTATTTACATCCAATGCCGGGTCATCCTCTTTAGCCGCAATGAACAGATATTTAGCCAGGCTCAGTTGATTTGTACCCAGGATGTGATTGGCAATGGTTAATATCTCCTGCGGCTTTCGTTCTTTTATATAAGGGGTGTAGCGCTCGCTGCCGATGGCAAATAACAAGGGATGCACACCGGCTGCATCAACCGCATTAACGGCATGTAATCCCGGGATCTCTTCAGATAAGGCAGAACCGGCTATCTCATGGATCAGTGCACCAAAGCTGGTGTCCTCCTGCGGCGGGCGGCCAACCACCGTGAACGACCATATAGCATCTTTACGGTGATATACATTACGAACTTTTAACAGCGGGAAGGGATGCGTCAAACTATAGTAACCCAAATGATCGCCAAAAGGGCCTTCGGGTTTATTATCGTGCGGTTCGACAGTGCCGGTAATAATAAAATCGGCATCTGCAGAAATACAGAAACCTTCCTCATCATAAAAATAGCGGAAATGGCGGTTACCCAGTGCGCCTGCAAAAGTCATCTCAGACAAACCCTCAGGCAGCGGCATTACGGCAGCCACCGGATGCGATGGCGGGCCACCTACAAAGATGCTTACCTTAAGTGGCTGCCCCGTGGCATTAGCTTTGGTTTGATGTACACCAATACCGCGGTGCAATTGGTAATGTAAACCGATCTCTTTATTTAATATATAATCATTACCCGCCAGTTGGATACGGTACATACCCAGGTTAGCATTCATGATGCCGGGCTTGTCGCTATCTTCGGTGTAAACCTGCGGCATGGTCACAAACGGACCACCGTCTTTAGGCCAGTTCACAATTTGGGGCAGGTCGCTGATATTACACTTCTCAAAATGCTTACGCCCCGCTTTCATGGGCAACGCCGATAGCGCGGTAAATAACACGTCTGCATATTTAAGGGGATGTTTGAACGCCCTGCCCGGGTGGTTCTTTACCTCGACCAAAGTCTTTACTTTTTCCAGCGAGTCGCGGAAGATAAACTTCGAGCGCTCCAGCGTACCAAACAGGTTTGACACCGCCGGAAACCTGCTGCCCTTAACTTTCTCAAACAATATAGCAGGGCCGCCCGCCTCGAAAACGCGCAGATGTATGGCGGCCATTTCCAGGTATGGGTCAACTTCTTCTTTAATGCGTATTAAATGGCCGTGTTTTTCAAGGTCGGCAATGCAGGCTTGTAAATTTGGGTAACCCATAGCACAAAGGTGCTTAAAATTCTGTTAAGCTATCACACAAAACATCATTTAAGCGGCGGAATGTTGTATCCGTCTATAGCGTTTAAATTGCCCAGGTATGACCAGGTCAAGCCGGTTATATATTTTTTCATAACCGCATTTACCTGCTGCACCGTAGTCATAAACACCAGCTGCGGAAAATCATCGGCATACTGCCAGCTGGCAAACACTTCGGCTTCGCCCAGCCTGTCTGTAACCGCTGCCACATTTTGCTGGCTTATGAAATTATTAATAACCATGTTGTTTTTAATGCGGGTAAGCCAATCTTCGTTCACTCCTCTCTCTTGAAAGTTTCTTAAAGTATTTATAGCACCCGACACTGCGGCCTGGGGCTTATTACTCATTAAAACAATATTGACATAGGGTACCAGCGTAGTCATGCAATTAGTGCCGGTATTATCAGCCAAATGACCATTCACAACCAAATCGTTATATAATGTAGCGCCAAACGCAGCAACCCCAAGCTTAAACGGCACAAAGTCGGCGCTTTTAACTAATGGCGAGTTACCCATGGCCGCAATATAATTAACAGGCAAAGCCTGTTGGGTTTTAATTAACTTGTTGTCATTAAAATCAGGCTCATCCATATCAGGTTTATTATAAGGCCTTGAGGGCAGGTTAGCAAACGAAAACATGATCTTTTGAACCAGTTCTTCTTTGGTAATATTGCCAACAACTACTATAAACATGCGCTCCTTATTTAACAAGGTATTATAGTAGTAATTTTTCAGTTCCGCCTGGTTAATATCTTTAAGTGTTTCGTCAGTGCCGCAGGGGTCAAAACCATATTGTGTGCCTTTAAGGGTATTTAACATTAACTGTTTTGAGGCAAGTATGATAGGATTTGAAGCTAAGGTTTTATTCGCCAACATAATCTTGCCGCGCAATAATTGTACTTCATGGCTTTGATAGGCCGGATCAGTCACCGCATCGGCAAACAAGTACCAGCCTTTATCAAAATATTTAGATATACAGTTTAACTGAACAAAGCCGAAATCAAAATTTCCGCTTCCGCTTAAAGATATGTCGTATTTATCACACGTATCTTTAAGGGTATTGGCAGAAAAGTTTTTTGTACCACATTCTGCAGCTCCGGCTAAAGCAAAATGTTCAATTCCGGCTTTTGACGCAGCATAATTAGCCGTACCTCCGCGATAATACACTCTAACATTTACTATCTTTTTTTGCGTGGGCTTAAATATTACCTTAATACCGGCAACATCAAAAGACCTGGTTGCGTATGGATTTTGCGCAAAAGTGGCAGTGCTAATCAGCAGCCCTAACACTATGTTATTTAATATTTTCATGGGCTGCTAACTAATGGGCTTTAAAAAATTCGTCGGTTTTTAATTGTGCCTTTAATTGGGGGCCTATTAATAAGCCTGCACAGTAAGGTTTATTTTTAATGTATTTGCGTACATATGACTGCAGATTGGCTTTTTTTATCTTCGGCAAATTGTCAACATAATTAAAATAATAATCTATCGAAGCAGATGCCCACCAGAACGCCAGGATATTGACAAAATCAGAGGTCACCTCTTCGCGCCGGATATGACCGATCTCCAACTTACGTTGAGCTGTTGCAATTTGCTCGGCTGTAATGTAATCATCTGTATCAAATAAGGCTATTTGCTTTTTAACTTCGGCCAGGCATTCTTTTATTTTTAAAGGATTGGGCTGTATGGTAAGAGTTATTGGCCCGATGCGGCTCAGCGTAAGGTAATTAAAGTTGACGTTGAGCGCCAACCCAGACTGTACCAGCGCCTTTTTAAGTTTGGACGAGTTTTGCATCAGAACATTCGAGAATACATCGGCTGCGTAGGTCGAAGGCACATCGGTACGTGTACTTGGGCCTTGCCAGGCTATTAAGATATAAGGTACCAGGGCATTGCTATTCTCGATCGTAAAATATTGCGTTTTAGTAACCGGTTTTATTTCAGGTATCGGCCATTTTTTTAACGGATCGAAGCCAGACGGCTTCCAGTCGCCAAATATTTCCTCAACCTTGCTGAACATCTGGTCGTGCGATATATTGCCGGCAATAGTTAGCAATGCATTATTTGGATAATAATATTTTTTCTGAATACTATCCATTAACGCCAAAGTAGCGCCCTGGATAGTTTCATGTGTACCTATAGCCATTTTTCTGCGATACATATCACCCCACAAATGCTGACACATAGCTTTATTGAGTAAAAAAACAGGGTTACTTTCTTTTCCCAGCAGCTCTTTGTCGGACACGCTTTTAACCTCGTTTAAACTTTTTTCGTCAAGCACAGGGTAACGGATGGCTGCACTCATATATCGCAAACCCTGATCAATACCAAAGCTGGGCATGGTGAAATGGCATTCGGCATTTTCTTCATTAACGCTTACATTACGTAAAATGCCCGTTTTGCTGGCAAAATAAGCAACAGCATCACCGGTGCCATAGTAAGTGTTTGACCGGTATAACATGTTATGGTACATGTAAGTCAGCCCGCTGTAATTGGTGGGTTCGGCAAAGGCCCCGTTTTTAAACGTCATCGAAACAGTTACTAACGGAACGCTGTTATCTTCGATAACTATCACCGTTAAACCGTTATTTAATTTTATTTGAAAAATATTTTCGGATAATTTAGTTTGTGCTTTGGGTACCGCTACAGCACCACACAACAATAGGGTTAGGGAGATTTTTTTTAGGGTCATTTAAGGCTTAGAATTACACTGTTAATATAGAGAATTATTTATCAAATCACTTACTTGAATTTATGAAGCCATTACTTGTACCGTTGTTTATATTTGGGCTAACTTGCCCCGGGTTTTATATAGCCATGCTGCTGTTTACCGCGGCAGAACGTCGGGGGGTACATGTCAGTCATTGAGCTTACTATAATTATTTTAATCGGCTCGTATTTCGCGGGCTTACTGGGGTCGCTTACCGGTTTGGGAGGCGGGTTTGTCATTATTCCTCTTTTTACGCTATTCCTCCATATTGACATTCATTACGCCATTGGAGCTTCGTTGATTACTGTTATTGCTACTTCGTCGGGCGCAGCGGCGGCTTACCTCAAAGAGGGTATTACTAACATGCGGCTGGGCATGTTTCTGGAGATAGCCACCACCACCGGCGCCATGTTTGGGGCTATACTGGCTATTTACATGCCTACCAATTACATTGCGATTTTATTTGGATTGCTGTTAATTTTATCTGCGTTGATGTCCGTTCGTAAAAAGAGAGAACATATCGTTCAACGAAAAAGCTATCTGGCCAAAAAATTAAATCTCAACAGCAACTATCCCACTGCGGACGGCCCGGTTGAATATAGTGTTACCAATGTAGGAGGTGGCTTTGGTATGATGTTGTTTGCGGGCTTGATATCGGGGCTGCTAGGCATCGGCTCAGGCGCCCTAAAGGTGGTTGCAATGGATGGTATTATGCGGATACCTTTCAAGGTATCAACCACCACCAGCAATTTTATGATTGGCGTAACAGCGGCAGCCAGCGCTGTAGTTTACCTGCAACGCGGCTACATCGAGCCGGCTCTTTCTATGCCGGTAGTTATAGGCGTGCTTATAGGCGCCTTTACGGGTTCAAAAATATTGGTACGAAGCACTTCGGCCAATTGGATAAGGGTGGTTTTTTCTATTGTAATCAGCGTAATTGCTCTACAAATGATCTATAACGGCGTAACTCACAAACTATAATGAGTAAACTAAAGGATAGTGACATACAAACCCTTATTGGATGGGTGTTACGCGGCGGTGTCTTTTTATCAATCGGCATTTGTATATGCGGTGCCGTTATTTATTTGTTTGGACATGGGCATGATATTGCCAACTACCACAACTTCAAGGGCGGGCCCGCTTCCGTGCAAATGGACGAAATCGTTAAAAGCATTATGGCCTTAAAAGGGCGGGCCATTATCCAGGCGGGAATTATATTATTAATAGCAACACCCATCCTGCGGGTATTATTTTCGGCCTATGGTTTCGCCATTGAGAAAGACTATCTGTATACCGGCATAACAGTGCTGGTACTGATAATCATTTTTACGAGTATGCTCGGGGGCCATGCAGGCTATTAATTACCGGCAACTTCGCCCGGGCCTGTGGCGCGTTTCTGCTCTTCTTCGTTACCTGCGCTGTGTTTAGCGATGCTCTTTAACGAAACATTCCCAAACCGGTAAGTAAAAATGAGTTTGAACAACCGCGTTTCAACCTTGTCATAAACCGTCATATTAAGGTTTTGATAATTGATGGTACTGCGGTCACGGTGAGTATTAAAAATGTCGGATACACTAAATGCTATCGTTCCGTTTTTATTTAATATTTGTTTGGATACATTAACGCCCACATAATAATCGGCTTTAAACTGATAAATTCCGTAAAATGTAGGGGCTTCGTAATTTCCAAATGCTTCTGCTGCAAAATTGTCAGGCAATGTAAAACGCTGCATGCTGAAAAAGCTCACCGCCTGGGTGCCCTTGTTTAAGTTACCATATTGGGGATAAGCCTTTATACGTTCATAAGAAGCATCTAAATTAAAATCGGCTTCCCACCAATCGGTAAAATATACAGGCACATTGAACCTGATACCATATATAGAATACTTGCCGAAGTTTTGGGTTACCGTACGGCTCACCTTAGATGAATCGTTTTGCATATAACTCGGAAAATCATAAAAATTACTGGTTATAACGCTGTATAGTGTAGTAAGATATCTTTTATTAAAAGTGTGCGACAACTGTATCCGGTTACTATACTGTGGCAGTAAATTGGGATTACCTTGTTTGTAGTCGTACAGATCGGTAAAATTTAAAAACGGATTTATGTTTTCATACTGAGGGCGGTCTATTCCACGATTAAAACTCAGGTCGAAGGTATGCTTGTCATTAAGTTTATAATTTAAGTGCAGTTGTGGAAACCAATCCAGATAATTTCTTTTAACCTCACTGTTCATCATTGCTGCGTTACCGCTACCCATAGTGTTGGTTTGCTCGATACGCAATCCGGCTGTTATATTTATTTTATTGATCTTGCCGATATAGTTAACGTACCCTGTATTAATATTCTCTTTATATAAAAATTTACTGCTGAAGATGGGTGAGCTTTGATAAACACCGTTTACCATCGGACCAAAAATCAATTGATTATTGGCTTGTACCCAGCTATATTTAAAACCTGTCTCTAATTTTGCCCCGGCGGGCAAAGGGGTTACATAGTCAACCTTAGCCGACCAGATATGCGTATCGGCAGGCGAAACGTTTTGTAATTTTAACGAAGGCCGGTAAACTATATGCGCCGCGTTATAGAAATAATTATCGATGTACTCTGATGAATGCCTGTCAATATCGTTAAATACAAAATCAGCAGACAAAACCTTACCCATAGTATCCAGCTTGCCGGTATAATTAATATCATAACTGGTATTTGTCAACCCTCTGTTTAATTTAGACTTTGTCGAGATGATCGAGTCCAGCACCCCTGCATTGGTTATACTTAATACATTATTCTTTCTGTAATTATAATCGTCAATAGTTCCGCTTAATAATATACCTATGGTATGTTTGTCAGCAATAGCATAGTCGGCACCCATGTTGTAACTTTGCTTGGCACCCTGGTAAGTGGTATAATAATTAACGTTGTAATCGCTCGTTACATTCTGAAAGGCTACAATCCGATTGGTTAAGAAAAGGTGATCTGTTTTACGGTATTCGTAATTATAATTGCCAAACACGTTTACCTTTTTTTGCCGGCTGTTAAATATCAAACCGCCGCCGCCTCTGCCAAACTTGCCGTACGCCCCGGTTCCGGTTAAGGTAAAGTTTGTGCCTGTATTAGCCCCTTTTTTTGATATGATATTAATAATACCCGCCCCCGCTGCATCATATTTAGCCGATGGGCTGGTAATCAATTCAATTTGCTTTACGGTGTTGCCGGCAAGGCTTTGCAGATAGTCCACCAGGTCCTGGCCCGATAAATGCACCTGCTTACCATCAATTGTTACCATGGCATTGGAACGGCCTATCAAGCTCAAGCCGCCCTTTGTGTCGGCGTGCACGCCGGGGGCCTGCCTTAATATCTCAAATACAGAGTTGCCTTCGGCAATTATACTATTTTGTACGTTCAGGGTAACTTTGTCAGACCTGGCTTCAACATACGACCGTTGCGCATTTATTGAAACCTCTTTAAGTACCGGTATATGTGGAGTTAGCGTTATATCGCCGGCAAGTAAATCATCCCCCGCCTTAACCTCATAAGGCCCGGTCAATGATTGATCATAACCTATCTTACTAACCAATAGCACATATTTGCCGGGTTTTGTAGTAAAACTAAACCGTCCGTCGTTATCACAAGCTGTTGATTTAATGATGGCCGAGTCGGCAGCGGCAAGTAAAATTACGTTTGCGGCGGCTGCAGCCAGGTGCTGCTCGCTGTAAACCTTGCCATGTATGCCAGACACATTTTGTGCACATACAGAAATATATGCACCCAATAAGAACGCTGTTAACAAGCCTCCTTTTAATAACCTCATTAAAATACTATATAAGAATATATCAGTTAAATAAATAGACTATAAATATGCTTATAATAGCCTAAATACCCACTTTTTTACGGTATTTTTTAATAAAAAGTTATTAAGAGCGTCCTATCTTAGCTTACAGGATTATATTATGCTAATTTTTATTAATTTTCGCCGTTGATATTTCTACCATTTATAACGCGGCACATGAAGAAGGTTTGTTTTTTAGTAGTGGCTATTTTTTCTTTATTCATTTTATCTGCACAAGCACAGACAAACCCAACGCTTACCGAAACACCGGTTACGCTTAAAACGCTGTCAACCACAATATCAGGTACCTTAGCTAGCCCTAACGGCGTCAGTGGAAAAATACCGGTGGTTTTAATTATTGCTGGCACAGGCCCTATCGACCGTAATGGCAACAGCGAAAAACTGAACATTAAAGCCGACACCTACAAACTACTGGCCGAAGCCCTGGGTAAAGCCGGAATTGCCTCTCTACGTTATGACAAACGCATGGTGGGCGAAAACCAGACACATCAAAAAGAAGACAATTTGCGCTTTGACGACTATGTTGACGATGCCATAGCCCTGATTAATATGCTAAAAAATGATCAGCGTTTCTCAAATGTCGTGGTATTGGGCCACGGCGATGGCTCATTGGCAGGCATACTGGCCGCGGCCGATACCGAAGAGGCAACCACTGCTTTTATTTCTGTCGAGGGCCTGGGACGCCGTGCAGATGTCTTGTTGAAGGAGCAAATGAAATCGAAACCCGGATACATGTCTGACGGGTTTAATAAGATCCTGGACTCGCTTAAGGTGGGCAGCGTACAAAAAAAGGTTGATATTTCTTTATACCCTTACATCAGGCCAAGTATTCAAAATTATATGATGAGCTGGCTAAGGTTTGACCCAACCGACGAGATCAAAAAGTTAAAAATACCTGTGTTAATTGTACAGGGCACCACCGATTTAGAGATACCTGTAATTGAAGGCGATAAATTAAAACATGTCAGATCAAGCTATACTTATGCAGTTATGCGTGGTATGAATTATGTGCTTCGCGATGCGCCTGCTGACAAAGACAAAAACCTGGCAACGTATACCCAACCCCAGTTACCGCTAAAGCCCGAGCTTGTAAGCACCGTAGTGGATTTTATCAAAGGCCTTAAATAATATTGTTACCTATAATTATCCTGCAGCCGGCGTATCACAATAATTTCGCTGATATGGTACGAGGTATGATCGGCTATTTGCAGGGCCTCGCGTAGCAGGCTTTGCCCGTTGCCGTGCGGTATTTCTTTATAAATATCCTCCTCTTGAAACAAACGGATAAACTGTTCCAGGTCATCATCAATTTGTTTCAATGCATCTTCCCAGGCCTTATCATCAGCAGGGGCTGCCTCTTTAGGCCAGTACTCGTCTGGCCATTTTGGCGATTTATGATTAGCATCTAAACAAAACTGCAGCATGTCCCATTGCGAAATACGTATATGCTCAACCAGTTGCCATATACTGTATGGCAGTTTGACAGATTTATCGCCGCGCGCATGGGCCGGTAAACCGTCAAGCGCATCCTTTAAACCTATGTGCGTGCTGCCACCACGCAGTAGTTTTATTATCTCATTAACAATAATTTCATGTTCGCTGCTCATCACCGCCAAAACCTGTTTATTCTTATTTAATAGCTTTTTTGGGTTAAATGTTCTAAGTTTATCCAACAAATATTTCCCTGAATGAACCGTCACTTTTTGTTTTTATTAGCAATTGCTTTTTTTGCCGTTGGATGCCAGAAAGATATGCAGGCTCCCGGCAGCTTACAAGCCCAGGGCAACGATGCTTTCGCCGCCTATGAGAGTCATTTCCTTGAAGAACTATGGAAGCTTAACCCCGATTGGGCTACAGACGAAGGCTACCATAAATATGATAGTTTATTAGTTGTTCCTGACGACAAAAGCCGCGACAATATGATGAACTTTATAAAAGTTCAGAAAGATTCATTAGCTCGTTATGAGGCAAATGACCTGACGGAATTAAACCGCATGGATTACCAGCTCATGCAAAATCAGTTAGAATATGAGGCCTGGAAAATTTCGGTTTTAAAAGATTACCAATGGAACCCCACCCATTACAATCCATTTTCGGCATTTGCAGCGATATTGAATGGGCATTATGCTCCGCTAACCAAGCGCCTGCGTAACTTTTATCAAAAAATGGCCAATCTGCCTGCCTATTACAAAGAGGCACAAAAGCAGATCAAGAACCCCGCGCCCGAATTAACCGCGCTTGCTATAGAGCAGCAAAACGGTGGCGTAAGTGTTATCGAAAAAGATTTTGCCGATTCGCTCAAAAAAACCAATATCCCTGCCAACGAGCAAAAATTAATGACCGACCGCGTTAAACTGGCCGCTCAAAGTGTGCGGGACTATATCAGCTTCCTGCAAAATATAAAAAACGACAAACCGCACAGTTTCAGGTTAGGCAAAACTTTGTATGAAGACAAGTTTAAGTATGCCATGCAGTCGGCTTATAGTGCGCAGCAATTGTTCAATATGGCTACCGAACGCAAAAAGCAGGTGCATCGGGATATGGCAAAACTGAGCCGCCAGCTATGGCCAAAATATTTTGGTAAAAAGGCCATGCCGGCCGATTCGCTGGATATGATTGCCCAGGTATTGGACACCCTGTCGGCAAAACACACTACACCGGCCGAGCTGCAATCAGCTATCGAGAAACAATTACCGGTGCTGTCGGCCTTTGTTAAATCAAAAGATCTGTTAACACTCGACCCCGGCAAACCGCTCGAAGTGCGCAAGCAGCCTGCTTATTTTGGCAATGCGGCCGTGGCCTCTATGAGCTCGCCGGGGCCATATGATAAAAATGCGAAATCGTACTACAACATCATCAGCCTTAAAGGGCTTTCGCCCGAAAAAGCCGAAAGCTATCTGCGCGAGTATAATAATTACACACTACAGATATTGAGCATCCACGAAGCTATACCTGGCCATTACGTACAGTTGATTTATGCCAATAAAGCACCAAGCCTGATCAAGGCATTGTTTGGCAGCGGCGCCATGGTTGAGGGCTGGGCGGTTTACGGCGAACAAATGATGCTGGACAATGGCTATGACGATTCGCCGGAGATGAAATTGATGTGGTATAAATGGCACCTGCGCTCGGTTTGCAACAGTATACTTGATTTTAACGTGCATGCCAACAACATGACTAAAGAAGACGCCCTGAAATTTCTGACCCATGAGGCATTTCAACAGCAGGCCGAAGCTGAAGGTAAATGGAAACGTGTAAGCGTAACCAGCGTACAACTGGACAGCTATTACGACGGCTACAAAGAGATTATGGACCTGCGCGACGCTTACAAAGCAAAAATGGGCGACAAATACCGGCTGAAAGAGTTCAACGAAAAATTCCTGAGCTATGGGAATGCACCGGTTAAGTTGATCAGAAATGCCATGTTGGGCGCTAAGTAATACTTAATAGCGCCGTTGTCATCTCGAACGATAGTGAGAGCGTATATAAATACGCTAAGGTGGGTGCGGATCCGTGTATAGATTTCTCCCGTTGGTCGAAATGACAAAAAAATAAAAAAACTAATATATTATGTCATCTCGAACGATAGTGAAGGATCTATAAATACGCTAAGGTGGGTGCGGATCCGTGTATAGATTTCTCCCGTTGGTCGAAATGACAAAAAAATAAAAAAACTAATATATTATTGTCATCTCGAACGATAGTGAGAGATCTATGGCATTTATATACAAAGCTAAGGTATTCTTTTCGATTCATAGTTGCTATTGACAATGTGTAAACAGAATAGTTATATTCGCAGTAGTTAAAGGTATTGTACTTAACATTCGCTGCTGTCACGAATTACCACAAAAAACAGACTAAGGCCGTGAATGATTATGGTACGCTGTTAAGGCGTAACCATGTCATTTGCTTTGGTGGGCTGTGGTAAGCCCGGTGACGGCGTGATATGAGTTACGCCTACTTTTTTATTAACCTGTTACCAAATTACCACACAATGAACCTTTCAATATCTCAAAGGATAATGGCATTTATTGCTATTACATTAGCAATTATAATCGCCACAAATCCAACTCTAAAAGATTTTAAAAACCACTTAAAAGACACATCTTATGATGAAATAACCAGAGAGCATAATTACTTTATATTTTCAATTTACAAAGATGGAGCCGATTCCACCTATATTGGTTTTTTAGGTAACTTTTTTAGGCCCTATAATAAGATAGACACTTTCGACAAGAGCTATAAGCTATACACTAATTTAATAAAATCAGGATACCCCAAGGATGACTTGGGACAGTACTCAGCATTTAAGGACAGCGTAAAAAGCGCATCTTATTCATGGCGATTGTATGATAGATTATTAAAAGCTGGATTTACTGAAGTTAATTTGGGCACTAGGTATGAGTTTATAACCACCTTTTCACATAAGTGATAATTTTTTAAATATGGAATCAATTTATATTCAAATACTGGAGGAGTTGTCAAAAGCTCAGTTAGAGAAACGGCACGACATAACAATTTTTTCAAGAACATTATTTAATAGACCCTGTGATAATGTGGATTTACACTTCGATCTAGTTGGAGACGAAATAGAAAGTTTTTTATTAATCATGAACACGAACAGTCATATAAAATATGAGAAGCATCAATATGGGGCACATGATAAATTTGAAGCATCTATAACGACCATCGGATTAGATTACTTAGAAAAAAGAAAATTGTATCAATCCAATATTTTATTGAACGAGTCTGTTACGTCATTAAATAATGCAACTATAAATAACTTTAGGGCGCAAAAATGGTTCTCAATAGGAACGGTTTTTTTTACTTTTGTAACCGCAGTAATGGGCGTATTGACATTTTTTAGTGTGCATGAGACCAGTGCCAAAACGGGTCAATTAGAGCAAAATATACAATCAGTAAAAGAAGGGTTAAAGAACCAAAAAACAGAAGCCCCGCACCCGCAAAGTCAAAAAGCATTTCATCGGTAGGCTTTCCATACAGGGAAGCCATCTTGGCTAAATAACGCACTAACCACATAACTCATTTCCCTTTCTTTTTGATTGTTAACAGCTTCTTCATTCCGGCATCGAGCTTTTTATTGCCACTACTTTTAGGTGTTACTTTAGCGGTGGTTTTTTTTGGAGTTGGTTTCTTTGCCATTATGCTGCTATTAAGTCTTTGTATTTGATACGGCAGTTCATTCGTTTGATGATTGCATTGATTTGCTGCTGCTCGCCCAAATTACGGTTGTTAAATCTAAACTCAAACTCTTTTACATATTTGTTGAGATGCTTTGGCGTCACACGGATATAGGTGCCATGCAGCCCGCGCTTAAAGTGCGACCAAAAGTTCTCCATGCGATTAGTGGTAATTTCACCATCCACATATTTCCACTTGCTGTGGTCTATAGAATATCGCGTGTATATTTTATCAATAGCGCCGTTATATCCGTTCCAGTCATCGGTCATTAAAGTAGCACCGGGCTGTATATTATAAGTGATAATACGCCCCAACGATCTAAATTCTTTGCGACTTACTACCATCGCTCTAACTGTTCTGGTATCTCGTTCATACATACCAAATACAGTAGTTTTATCAGGGAACGTTCGACCAGTTAATTCTTTATATTTCATGCGCTTGCTATAATGGCGGTTTTTATTTTTGGCTCCAATAAAACACTCGTCAATTTCTACTTCTCCGGTTAAATTCCGCTTTTCGGCATCATGTCCAAAGGCGGTTCGGATGCGATGTAGGATAAACCAAGCTGTCTTTTGGGTAACATGAATATCTTTTGCTAACTGCACGCTGCTGATGCCTTTCTTATGCAAGATTAAATACATGGCAAATATCCACTTGATGGTGGGAAGCTTGCTGGCTTCCATAACAGTTCCCGTCTTAGCCGTAAACTGCTTTTTGCAAGAGCAGCACTCATACCGAATACCATCCCTAAAGACATAGGCCTTGTCGTGTTCGCAATGCGGACATTCTATTACGCCGTCTGACCAACGCTGTCCTGCTAAGTACTCATGCGCAGAACGTTCGTCTGGGAATACTTTAACGAGGTCTAAAATGCTTTTGAAGTGTATATCTTTCATAATGTACAAATATAATAAATTGATTATCAAATATTTACATATTTATAAATCAGTTTAAGCGTATTTTTAATATTTTAGTTTGTTAGGCTCGCATCCAACCGGTGAAGAATGGCGCCGGAAGGATGCGGCTACAGTGCATCCATATTTTATCATCACTAAAAAACGGAGGTAGTATGGCAAATAAGCCAAAGCCTAACAAGTTCGTAGTGGTTCGCCCGTCTAAGCCTACAAAGGACGGACGGAAAACATTTCTACGATCTTATCCTAAAACCTGTAAATAGGTTTGAGGGCAATTGGCGGTGGGTATAGCCGCCAATTGATTAAGAAGTTTTGATTGGATTTTTATTCCTTAGCTTTGTATATAAATGCCGAGATCTATACATACGCTAAGGAGGGTGCGGAGTATCCGTGTATAGATTTCTCCCGTTGGTCGAAATGACAAAAAAATAAAAAAACTAATATATTATGTCATCTCGAACGATAGTGAGAGATCTATACATACGCTAAGGAGGGTGCGGAGTATCCGTGTATAGATTTCTCCCGTTGGTCGAAATGACAAAAAAATAAAAAAACTAATATATTATGTCATCTCGAACGATAGTGAAGGATCTATAAATACGCTAAGGTGGGTGCGGATCCGTGTATAATTTCTCCCGTTGGTCGAAATGACAAAAAAAATAAAAAAACTAATATATTATGTCATCTCGAACGATAGTGAGAGATCTAAGAGATCTATACACACGCTTATAACATGTGGAATTATAACTTTTATGTTTACATCACTACCAATCCTATCAAAACAGCTCTTTATATAGAAGTAACTAATGATCTAAGCAGGAGGTTATTTGAGCACACAGAAAATAAAGGAAATAAAAGTACATACGCTGGAAAATATTATTGCCACAATTTGATCTACTATGAACACTTTACTAATATTAATCACGCTATTGAACGTGAGAAGGAAATTAAGAAGTGGAGTAGAAAAAAGAAGATTGATTTGATTGCTTCTATAAATCCTACCTGGAGGTTTTTAAATCAAGAAATCAGTGAATAGATGGCGACTAACTGAGCGCGTGTAGATTTTTTCGCTACACTCAAGAGAATAATACACAAGAGAATAACACACATGCTTATAAAGATGACAATTTGATATACACCCATGAAAAACAACTGGCCGCCACTCGATTATACCCGGCTTAAAGACACCGTTTCCACCGTGCAATTGTGGACACAGATCGTCGGCAAAATACGCCTCAGCACCATGCCCTGGCTGAATCATTCCTGGCATGTAACCTTGTACGTTTCGCCCCGGGGGTTGACCACTCACGGCATCCCGTACGGCGACCGCAGTTTTCAGATCGACTTTGATTTCATAGCCCATCAATTACACATTCATTGTAGCAGCGGCGGCAGCCAATCACTTAAACTTTACCCGCGGACGGTGGCCAGCTTTTATAAGGAGCTATTTGAAAAAATGGCTTTGCTGGATATCCATGTGAAAATTTACGCCAAACCCAATGAACTTGAACAGGCCATTCCTTTTGCCGGGGATGAAATACACAAAAGTTACGACAAACACCAGATGGAGCTATTCCACAAAGCGCTGCTGAACATCGACGGCGTATTCACCAACTTCAGGGCGAAGTTTAGCGGCAAGTGCAGCCCGGTGCATTTTTTTTGGGGAGCATTTGATCTCGCTGTTACCCGTTTTTCAGGGCGTCGCGCGCCTTTGCATCCTGGCGGCGCACCTAATATGCCCGACGACGTGATGCAGGAAGCCTACTCGCACGAGGTAAGCAGCGCCGGTTTCTGGCCAGGCAGCGAGCAGTTTCCGCACCCTGCGTTTTATGCGTACTGCTACCCTACTCCGGCAGACTTTGGACAGCAACCGGTAAAACCTGCCGAAGCCTTTTACAGTAATGAAATGGGCGAATTCTTTTTAAAATATGAGGATGTGCGCAATGCCGCTAACCCCGAACAAACGCTGACCGAATTCTTAGAAACTACCTACATAGCAGCAGCCAACACCGGTAAATGGGATCGCGACGCTTTGGAATGTGATCTTTCATGGCTGCAGAAATAAAAGGAGGTCAAATGAGTTAACGCTTGTATGCCCGGCTACCTGGCAGGCGGGCCACAAGCGGGTGTTGCGGGTGACTTATCCTGAAATAGGTTTACAAAAAAAGTGATCCAAAAAAGACGTAAAAGTCAGGAAAAGTGATCCACTTTGAAATGCTATTTTCGTTAAACGTCTGGTTTTTAACCATTTGCCATTTCCTGGTGATCCAAATGATCCAAAGTGATACACATTCGCGCGTGGATCAGTGCGGTAGCCCGCGTTAGGGAGTGAAATGTATACCGGCCCGTGGCTAAGGCCTGAAGGCGTATGAATGGAAAGCCCGATCCGTCGATCGACGGAAACGCCCTAACTAATAAGGATGTCCCTGAGCTCCCGAAGGGCGGACACAGGCTCATCCCACCATGCTTCGACAAGCTCAGCATGCACCAATCGCAGACCAATCAACCTCCCGTCATCCAAAAATCATTTGCACATCTGCATATCCGCACATTTGCACATTATCCTTAACTTTACAAAAATAACTGACCACTATGTTAAAAGGATTTTTTAATGTCCCCGCACCACAGAACGAGCCTGTATTAAACTACGGCCCGCATAGTGTAGAGCGTGCAGCGCTGAAACAGGCTTTAGAAGAAGCACGCGCTTACAAAATTGATATACCGATGTACATCGGCGACAAACAGGTATTTACCGGCACACGCATGGAAATACGCCCGCCGCATGACCATAAACATTTATTGGCTAACTTTTTCGAGGGCGATAAGGACACCGTCGTGCAAGCCATTGATGCCGCCCTGGCTGCCAAGTCCGATTGGGAAAATATGCCCTGGGAGCAACGTGCCGCTATATTCTTGAAAGCAGCCGATCTGTTTGCCGGCCCGTACCGCGCTAAGATCAATGCCGCAACTATGTTGGGGCAATCAAAGAATGCCTACCAGGCCGAAATTGACGCCGCCTGTGAGCTGGTTGACTTTCTGCGGTTCAATGTACATTACATGACGGAGATTTATGCACAGCAGCCACCAATATCGCATCCCAAAGGTGTCTGGAACCGGGTGGAGCAACGCCCGCTGGAAGGTTTCGTGTTTGCGCTTACGCCGTTTAACTTTACAGCTATTGCGGGTAACCTGCCTGCATCGGCCGCCATGATGGGCAATGTGGTTGTCTGGAAACCGGCCTACCCGCAAATATATGCAGCCAACGTATTGATGCAGGTATTCCTGGAAGCGGGCTTGCCGCCGGGTGTTATCAACCTTATTTATGTTGACGGCCCGGTTGCCGGCGATGTGATATTTAACCACCCTGATTTCGCGGGTATCCACTTCACCGGCTCGACCCCGGTGTTCCAAACTATATGGCAGACAATCGGCACCAACATACACAAATACAAAACCTACCCTCGCGTAGTTGGCGAAACAGGTGGTAAAGACTTTGTACTTGTTCATAACAGTGCCGATGTTGATGTAGTTAGCACTGCCTTAGTGCGCGGCGCATTTGAGTACCAGGGACAAAAATGTTCAGCTGCCTCGAGAGCTTATATTCCGGCTTCATTATGGCCCACAGTAAAAGAAAGCCTGCAGCGCGATCTGGCTACTATTAAAGTAGGACCCACTGAAAACTTTGAGAACTTTGTAAATGCAGTGATCACCGAGGCATCGTTTGACAAACTGGCAAAATACATTGACGAGGCAAAGGCCAATCCGGACGTTGAACTGATTGCCGGTGGTAACTATGATAAGAGCATCGGTTGGTTTATTGAGCCTACCATCATTAAAGTAACAGACCCATATTACTTGACCATGTGCACCGAGTTGTTCGGCCCGGTACTGACGGTTTATATTTATGAGGATGACCAGTTTGATGAAATACTGAAAGTTGTAGACAGCACCTCGATCTATGCACTAACCGGCAGCATCATTGCTCAGGATCGCTATGCTATCGCCAAAGCTACGCATGAACTGCGAAACGCCGCGGGTAACTTCTACATTAACGACAAACCTACCGGAGCTGTTGTCGGACAGCAGCCGTTTGGCGGCGCCCGCGGCTCGGGCACTAATGACAAGGCCGGTTCTATGATCAACCTGCTGCGCTGGGTATCGCCAAGAACTATCAAAGAAACTTTTGATCCGCCAAAGGATTACCGGTATCCGTTCTTGCAGCACGAACAGTAGATTCGAGAGCCGGGAATCAAGAGTAAAGCAGATATTGCCTTAAATAAGTAGAGCCGGAGATCAATTGATCTCCGGCTCTTTTGTTATACAATAAGAATCTTATTCTTGACTCTTGATTAAGACTGGAATCTGAACACATCCTCCATGTTGCCATTGTCTCTGGCGCTTACCTTCAAATCGGTAATAATACCTGTTTTGATACTGTAAACCCAGCCATGTACGCCAAGCTCCTGCCCATTGGCCCAGGCATTTTGTACAATAGTGGTTTTACATAGATTGTAAACATTTTCTATGACGTTTAGTTCAACCAGCCGGTCGGCACGCTTTTGTTGATCTTCTATAGCATCCAGTTCGTCGGCGTGCAAACGGTAGACGTCTTTAATATGGCGCAGCCAGTTATCAATAAGGCCAAACTCTTTGTTAGTCATTGCAGCTAATACACCACCGCAGCCATAGTGGCCGGTTACAACAACGTGCCTTACTTTCAATACATTCACCGCATAGTCTAATACCGACAGCATGTTCATATCAGTATGGATAACCATATTGGCAATGTTACGATGCACAAACACCTCGCCGGGCTGGGTGCCGGTTATCTGGTTAGCAGGTACACGGCTATCGGCGCAGCCTATCCACAACACCGGCGGATTCTGGCCATTAGCCAGTTTATCAAAGTATTCGGGGTCAAGTTTTAAGCTATTGGCAACAAATTTTTTATTACCTTCTAAAAGCGACTCGTAGGTAATGTGCTGGGTATCGTGAATTGATTTTGTAGACATAATTATTTTATTTTTTTATAGATGATTGATCATTTTTTGTTTTACCGAGCCGGCGTGTCAGTTTGTGCAGCGCAAGCTCGGATACATCATAGTAAAGTATAGTAAGCAGAATAACCGGAACACAATAAAATATCGCGAACTCGTACAAATTAAAGAAGTATCCGCCAATTATCCCACCTAAAATATAAAAACCTAAAACCGTAAGGCGAATATATATCTTGTTACGTATGGTATCAGTTTTTCCTGTTTTGGGATGAACCCATTCGGCAACCTCGCCGCCAAGGTCGGTAAATAAACCGGTAAGGTGTGATGATTTGATGAGGCCGCCGGATACCGTTGACACCAGGCTATTCTGCAAGCCCATTGAAAACAGCAGAACAGAGATGACAACCTCACGTTCCCATTGGGTTTCGCGGTAAAAATTATTTCCGTAAACTGCTACAAATAATAATACCACTATCTCAACAACAACAGGAATGGAGTGCGCGCGGTAGTAGCTTTTATTCTCGAGAGATTTGACGATAAAATTTGCGAGAAAAGCGCCGCCAAAAAACATCAATAACCAAATCAGGAAGATTAGCATTTCATCAAAATTTTGTTCGACGATATGCTTGGATAAATTAGCCACATGGCCGGTAATATTAGAGGTAAAGGCCAGAAAAGCCATCAGCCCCACCACATTGGTCATGCCTGATACCATAGCGGTCGACGATGCGAGCATCAGATTTTGTTTTAAAGTACGGTCAGTTTTTGATCGTTTTAACATAAGTGTTTGATGTGATACTAAGTTCAAAAGCCCAGTTAGCTCCCTTTCAGTGGGAACAAACGCAGTCAGGGTTATTCCTGTCGGGATATCTTAATAAATTAAAAGATAGGATAAAACATCCCGCGTGGAAATCGCGGGACAGTCTATTTAAGCGTTGGGAGGCGGCGTAGGAACTATAGGATGGTATAATTGCACCAGTAAAGCGTGTTCGCTGTTATGCAGGATATTAGTTTCTATCAAAAACGGATCAAAATGGAATATGACAAGCAGATATTCGTCAAAGCTCCTTTTTTCTTTGAAAGGGTCTTTGTCGGTATTCCCTTTTTCATCTTTGGTTTCCTGCTCCAGTTGCATGATGGCAGCTTTAACAGTGTAACTGTCCAGGAAAGTAAATAGCGGCGCGAGGCATATGCACATCTTCACGGTAAAGACAAGCATAAATAGCAGTCCGATTAACTTCCTGTTCGTAGCGTGCATTGCGGCAAATATAAGATATGTATCGTTTACAATACTGTTTGTTAACGCCTATTGTATAATTAAATTGTTATTTTTAAAAATTACACCATAATTTACCCCAGTGGATAACAAAATAAAAACACTTAAACATAAACGCGAACAAGCGCAGGCAGGCGGCGGCATAACCCGGATTGAAAGTCAGCATAAAAAAGGAAAACTTACCGCGCGTGAGCGTTTGCACTTTTTAATGGACGAGGGATCATTCCAGGAGATTGGCATGCTGGTTACCCACCGGTCTACCGATTTTGGTATGCAAACCGAAAAGTATCCGGGCGATGGCGTAGTTACCGGCTATGGAACTATTAACGGTCGGTTGGTTTATGTATACTCACAGGATTTTACAGTTTTTGGCGGATCATTATCAGAAACCCACGCCGAAAAGATCTGCAAGATCATGGAGCTTGCGCTAAAAAATGGAGCGCCGGTAGTTGGGCTCAATGATTCAGGCGGGGCAAGGATTCAGGAAGGCGTGGTGTCCTTGGGTGGGTATGCCGATATTTTTTACCGAAATACCATGGCATCGGGTGTTGTTCCGCAAATATCGGCTATTATGGGGCCGTGTGCAGGCGGGGCAGTATATTCGCCTGCCATTACCGATTTTATATTAATGGTTGAGCACACCTCTTACATGTTTGTTACCGGCCCTAACGTGGTAAAGACGGTTACCCATGAGATAGTGACATCCGAGGAACTGGGCGGCGCTAATACCCATGCCAGTAAATCGGGGGTAACGCATTTCGCTTGTGTTAATGAGATCGATGCTATTCAACATATCAAAAAGTTGTTGAGCTATATGCCGCAAAACTGCGAAGACAAAGCGCCGGCTCTGCCTTATGAACCTACGAATGAGTTGCGCCCCGAACTAAATGACGTCTTGCCGCAAACCGCTCAGCAGCCATATGATGTGCGTGAGATCATTGCCCATTTAATAGATACCGATTCGTTTTTAGAGGTACATAAAGATTTCGCCGAAAACATTGTGGTAGGCTTTGCCCGACTGGCTGGCCGAAGCATTGGCATTATTGCCAATCAGCCGGCATTTTTGGCAGGCGTGTTAGACCGGCATTCATCTACCAAAGGCGCGCGGTTTGTGCGTTTTTGCGATAGTTTTAATATTCCGCTGTTAGTTATCGAAGATGTACCGGGCTTCTTACCGGGCACCGACCAGGAGTGGAATGCCATCATTACCAACGGCGCTAAACTGTTATATGCCTTTTGCGAGGCCACTGTTCCGCGCGTTACTGTAATAACCCGTAAAGCTTATGGAGGTGCTTACGATGTCATGAACTCCAAGCACATTGGTGCCGACATGAACTTTGCCTGGCCGTCTGCCGAGATTGCTGTAATGGGTGCCAAAGGCGCTGCCGAGATTATCTTTAAGCGCGAAATCAATCAGGCCGAAGACCCTGAAGCAAAATGGAGAGAAAAAGAACAGCTATATTCTGACATCTTCGCTAACCCCTACCGTGCCGCCGAGCGGGGCTTTATTGACGAGGTGATCGAGCCATCTGAAACCCGATTAAAATTGATTCACGCCTTTAAGATGCTGGAAAATAAGGTGGTGAATAATCCGCGGAAAAAACATGGGAATATACCGCTTTGATTTGGAGGGAGGATTTTTGAGTTTATTAGAATAGTTTGTGAAACCCCTCCCTGCCCTCCCGAGGGAGGGATTTTCCTTTCTATATGATAATATAAAACTATTAAAGCGATTCCCTCCATCGGGAGGGCAGGGAGGGGTTTCACCGCCAACAAAAACACATACCTATGCTATCCATCGAACAAATACGCCCCGAACTTACCTGGCGCTTACGGCGTGAGGTATTATACCCTGAATCTCCTTTATATGAAATGGAGATGGAAGAGGACAAATTTGGCTATCATTTCGGGGCTTTTAGAAATATTGACCTCGTTGGCGTGGTGTCCTTGTTTCAGGATGGTACCGACTTCCAATTCAGGAAATTTGCCGTGATGGCTGAGGCACAGGGCACCGGTGTTGGTACGGCACTTTTAGATTATATCACGAATTTTGCTGTAGCCGAAGGAGCACAGCGTATCTGGTGTAATGCACGGGTATCGGCTATTGGATTTTATTTGCAATTTGATTTCGAGCGTATTGGTGAGCCATTTTCAAAGAATGGTTTCGACTATGAGATCATGGAGAAGATTATTCGAATATAAAGGCTAACAGCTTAGCTTTCCGCTTTTTTCTTTCAGCTTACCAATGCTTTGTTATATTTGCAGCTACGGGCTTTAAAGGCCGTGAAACATCACTATGTCTAAGAAAAAATCAGATAAAAAAGAACACGTTGCAGTAGTAACAGATAAGTCCCTTCAGTTTCTTGAAAGATATATAAACAACCCTTCGCCCACCGGTTTTGAGTGGAAAGGTCAGGAATTATGGCTTGATTATATCAAACCTTATGTTGATGATCATTATGTAGACAATTATGGTACAGCCGTAGCAATTATCAACCCTGAAGCTGAGTATAAAGTTGTTATTGAAGCTCATGCTGATGAGATATCATGGTTCGTTAACTATATCACTAACGACGGCTTGATCTATGTTATCCGCAATGGTGGCTCTGATCACCAGATAGCGCCGTCAAAACGTGTTAATATCCATACCGAAAATGGCATTGTTAAAGCGGTATTCGGCTGGCCGGCAATTCATACCCGTTTAGGTGGCGAGAAAGAAGAAGCTCCAACCCTGAAAAACATTTTCCTTGACTGCGGTGCCACCTCAAAAGAAGAAGTTGAAAATTTAGGCATCCACGTGGGTTGTGTAATTACTTATGAGGATGAGTTTATTGTTCTGAATGATCGTTATTATGTTGGCCGCGCATTAGACAACCGCGTTGGTGGCTTTATGATTGCCGAGGTTGCCCGTCTGTTAAAAGAGAACAAAAAGAAATTGCCGTTTGGCTTATATATCGTAAATGCCGTACAGGAAGAAATTGGTTTGCGTGGCGCTGAAATGATCGCCCATCGCATTAAACCAAATGTGGCCATTGTTACCGACGTTACCCACGATACCCAAACGCCGATGATCAGCAAAATTACCCAGGGCGATTTAGCCTGTGGTCGCGGGCCGGTGGTATCTTATGCTCCTGCAGTACAAAACAATCTGAACAAATTATTAATGGACAGTGCCGAAAACGCAGGTATTCCATTCCAGCGCCAGGCATCATCACGCTCAACCGGTACAGACACTGATGCGTTCGCCTACTCAAACGACGGCGTGCCGTCGGCATTGATTTCATTGTGTCTGCGCTATATGCACACCACCGTTGAGATGGTTCATAAAGAAGATTGCGATAATGTGATCCGCCTGATCTATGAGTCATTGCTGAACATAAAAGATGGACAGGATTTCAGATATATCAAATAAAAACACTTTAACCTTTACAACGTTTGACATACCGGGTGCAAAAGCCCAACGATAATTTATGAAACCAACATTATTGATATTGGCCGCAGGGATGGCCAGCCGCTATGGCAGTATGAAGCAAATTGATGGCTTTGGCCCTAATGGCGAAACTATTATTGACTATTCGATTTATGACGCAATTAAAGCAGGCTTCGGCAAAGTTAGCTTCATCATCCGTGAAGAATTTGCCGAACCATTTAAAGCCATTTTTGAACCGAAACTAAAAGGCCGTATTGAAACTGATTACGTTTACCAAAATTTCGACCTGAAACCTTTTGGCATTGATAAAGAAATTGAGCGCGCAAAACCTTGGGGCACTGCCCACGCAGTATTAGCTGCCCGTAACCAGATCAATGAGCCGTTTTGCGTTATCAATGCCGACGACTACTATGGTTACGATTCATTCGAGAAAATGGTTAAATTTTTAACCACCGAAGCGGCCGATGATAATTACTCATTAATTGGTTACCAGATTGACCGTACTTTGTCTGACCATGGTTCAGTATCGCGCGGTGTTTGCGAGGTTAATGCCGAAGGCTACATGACCGCGGTAAATGAACGTACCGAAGTTTATTTTAAAGAAGATGGCAGCGTGGCCTATAAAGACACCACCGGCGAGCATCCGCTAACAACTGACACCCGTGTATCTATGAACTTCTGGGGTTTTACTCCCGCTGTTTTTGCGCAAAGTGAGCCAATGTTCCGCGAGTTTGTTGAGGCTAATGAAGGTAATCCGAAAGCTGAGTTTTTCATTCCATTGGTGGCTGATAAACTGATCAAAACAAACACCGCCAAATTTAAAGTGATCCCTACCGGTTCAAAATGGTTTGGCGTAACTTATAAAGAAGACAAACCTATTGTACAAAAATCAATTTCAGAATTGATCGCCAACGGTGTTTATCCGGCTAATCTTTGGGATTAATCTTTAAAGATTGTCATAAAGAAAAATCCTGCCTTATGGCGGGATTTTTTTGTTATATAAAATTAACCTATCAGCTTGTCATTTTGATAAAAGACTAATCTCCAATTCCCAAAACCAAAAAATCGTCGCCGGTGTTGTTTAAACATGCAGATAGCTATTTTAGGCAATGCCGATTCCATCACCAGGCAAGATAATTCACTACTCATCAAAACCGCCCAAGCCGAGGCCCGTGTGTGGGTTTATAGTCCTACTATTATCCGGATATGTGTTACTAAAAATGGCAAGGAGCCAGATGAATCGTTCGCCGTTATTGAAAAACCGCTGGATAATTTTAACTGGCAAAAATTGACAGATACCGTCGAGGTAACAACATCGGCTTTAAAACTGGTGATCGATCTGCATCCCCTACGTTTTAGTTTTTTTACTGCGGATGGGAAACCGTTAAGCGAGGACGATCCGCGCTTCGGCATCAACTGGCAGGCCGAGCGGGTGGTTAATTATCGCAAATTATATCCGGATGAAAAATTTCTGGGCTTAGGCGAAAAGGCCGGCGACCTGAACCGTCGCGGCTGCAACTACGTGAATTGGAATACCGATGCCGCGCTGCATACTATTACATCTGATCCGCTTTATAAAACCTTTCCTTTTTTTATCGGCCTGCATAGTGGATTAAGCTATGGGCTATTTTTCGATAATACGCATAAAAGCTACTTTGACTTTGGGGCATCTACAGACGAGCAAATGAGCTGGTTTGGGGCCGACGGTGGCGATATGAACTATTATTTCTTCGGCGCGCAGGGGTTACGAAATATTCTGGAGGATTACACCTGGCTAACCGGTCGCATGGAAATGCCGCCGTTATGGAGCCTGGGCTATCAGCAATGCCGTTGGAGCTACATGAACGCACAAGAGGTGCTGGACGTCGCCAGAAAATTCAGAGAAAAGGATATTCCTGCGGATGTCATGTATTGCGATATCGATTACATGGACGGGTACAAGATATTTACCTGGAATAAGGAAACATTTCCCGACCCTAAAGGAATGATCGATGAGCTGAAGTCGATGGATTTTAGATTAGTGACGATAGTCGATCCCGGGATTAAAATAGATCAGGACTACAAACAATATAAAGAAGGTGTCGACCACGGGTATTTTGCCACCTATCCAAACGGCGAGCTCTATGTCGGCAGCGTTTGGCCGGGCCGCTGTCACTTCCCCGATTTTTTCAATGAAGAAGTACGCGAATGGTGGGGTGCCTCCTTTGACGCTCTGGCAGACCCCGGCGTAGAAGGGTTTTGGAACGACATGAATGAGCCTGCGGCCTGGGGGCAGAATATACCGTGGATGGTAAAATTCGGTGAGCGCTTTATGCCTCAAGTGCGCAACGTTTACGGCATGCAAATGGCCAGAGCAACTTACAATGGCACTAAGCATATTTTAAAAGGGAAACGACCATTCATACTCACCCGTGCCGCTTATGCCGGCACACAGCGTTATTCGGCTCTCTGGACGGGCGACAATGCCGCCACCGATGAGCACATGCTGTTTGGACAGCGACTGGTAAACAGTTTGGGCCTGGCAGGAATGCCGATGACAGGGGTTGATATCGGTGGGTTTATGGGTAACCCAACTCCTGAATTAATGGTGCGTTGGAACTCGCTGGGGCCATACGTGCCAATGTTCCGCAATCATGCTGCCCTGGGTATGTCCATGCGTGAGCCATGGCAATGGGGTGAAGCTTATGAGCAGATCATTAAAAAAGATATTGAGCAGCGTTATAAATTGCTGCCATATATCTATTCAGGGTTCTATCAATCTACTCAAACCGGTTTACCATTGAGCCGTACATTGGCTATTGATTATACCGACGACGAAAACATTTACGACAGCGGCTTTCAAAACCAGTTTTTATTTGGCGATTCTATTTTAGTTGCACCGGTGGTAAGTACTGCTGAAACCGCTGAGGTTTATTTGCCCGGCGGTGAGTGGTATCGTTTAAGCAGTGATGAAAAATTTGTTGGCAATCAGACTATTGATGTGCCATCTCCATTAACTGAGCTGCCCGTGTTTGTAAAAGCCGGCGGCATTGTACCCATGCAGAATATCATCCAAAGTACAAATGAACCGGGAGACGGTATTTTACAAATACATATCTGGAATGGAGATCAAGCTAATTCGTTTATTTATTATGAGGATGATGGTGTTACTTACGACTATCAACAAGGGGTATATTATAAACGGAGCATAACTTTTAATCCGCAGAAAAAAGAAGTGACGTTTTCGCCGGTCGAAGGCATATATATTTCCAGGTATTCAAAACTGCGTTTGATTTGGCATGGGTTTGCAAAGATGCCGGATGTTGAGGTTAAACAGAGCAATGACCTGCTTACCATTAATTATTAATGTTGTCATTGCGAGCGTAGCGGCGTCCCGATAGCTGTTAGGACGCGAACAATGGTCCTTGCGATTGCTACGTCGTTCCTCGCTCGCAATGACATTAAATAACAAAAGGGCCAACCGAATCCGGTTGGCCCTTTTAACTAATATATTGAGAAAATTATTTGCTGTCGTCTTTCACTTCTTCAAAGTCAACGTCAGTTACAGTGTCACCGTGGTCTTGCGCACCTTGACCGGCACCTGCGCCTGCGTCAGCACCTGGCTGTTGGCCGGCTTCGGCAGATGCTTTGTACATCTCTTCAGAAGCAGCAGTCCAGGCAGTGTTCAGCTCGGCCTGAGCAGTTTCAATCTCAGCAAGGTTTTTAGCGCTGTAAGCGGCTTTCAGTTTGTTCAAACCTTCCTCGATAGGTGCTTTTTTGTCAGCCGGTAACTTATCACCAAATTCTTTTAATTGTTTTTCGGTGCTAAAGATCAAGGCGTCAGCGCTGTTCAGTTTTTCAACTTCTTCTTTCGCAGCTCTGTCCGCATCAGCGTTAGCTTCAGCTTCTTCTTTCATTTTCTTGATCTCGGCATCAGTTAAGCCCGATGAAGCTTCGATACGGATCTTTTGCTCTTTACCGGTGGCTTTATCTTTTGCAGACACATGCAATATACCGTTGGCATCAATATCAAAAGTTACTTCAACCTGCGGCACGCCACGAGGTGCCGGTGGAATACCGTCCAGGTGGAAACGGCCAATGGTACGGTTGCCTGAAGCCATAGGGCGCTCGCCTTGCAGGATGTGGATCTCAACAGATGGCTGATTATCAGATGCAGTCGAGAACACTTCAGATTTCTTGGTAGGAATAGTAGTGTTCGACTCGATCAGTTTTGTCATCACGCCACCCATAGTCTCGATACCTAATGACAGTGGAGTAACATCTAATAGTAACACGTCTTTAACCTCACCGGTTAATACACCACCTTGAATAGCAGCACCAATAGCCACAACTTCGTCAGGGTTTACACCTTTTGAAGGTGCTTTGCCGAAGAATTTCTGAACGGCATCCTGAATAGCTGGAATACGGGTTGAACCACCCACCAGGATGATCTCGTCGATATCGCCTACGCCGTAACCTGCATTTTTCAAAGCAGTTTTACAAGGTTCAATAGTACGTTTGATCAGGCTGTCGGCCAGTTGCTCAAATTTTGCACGGGTTAAAGTCTTAACCAGGTGCTTAGGCATACCGTCGGCAGCAGTAATGTATGGTAAGTTGATCTCGGTTTGTGTTGAGCTTGACAATTCGATTTTTGCTTTCTCTGCAGATTCTTTTAAACGTTGTAAAGCCATTGGGTCTTTACGCAGGTCAACACCCTCATCGCTTTTGAATTCGTCTGCCATCCAGTCAATGATCACCTGGTCAAAGTCATCACCACCTAAGTGAGTATCACCGTCGGTTGATTTTACTTCGAATACGCCATCGCCTAACTCTAATACAGACACGTCGTGCGTACCACCACCGCAGTCAAACACGACAATTTTCATGTCTTTATGCGCTTTATCCAGACCATAGGCCAACGCAGCTGCAGTAGGCTCATTGATGATACGACGAACTTTCAGACCTGCAATTTCGCCGGCTTCTTTAGTAGCCTGACGCTGTGCATCATTAAAGTAAGCCGGTACGGTAATAACCGCTTCAGTTACTTCGGTACCCAGGAAATCCTCCGCAGTTTTCTTCATTTTTTGAAGGATCATAGCAGAGATCTCCTGCGGCGTATATTTACGATCGCCTATCTCAACACGCGGGGTGTTGTTATCACCTTTAACCACGTTGTAAGGTACACGGTCAGCCTCTTTAGTAACCTCGTTAAACTGGTTACCCATGAAGCGTTTGATAGAAGAAATAGTTTTTGTAGGATTTGTAATAGCCTGACGCTTGGCAGGATCACCTACTTTACGCTCGCCGTTGTCGATAAAAGCCACTACTGACGGCGTAGTACGTTTGCCCTCACTGTTGGCTATAACTACAGGTTCGTTACCTTCCATTACAGCTACGCAAGAGTTTGTTGTTCCTAAGTCGATTCCGATTATTTTAGACATATGATTATAGATTTCCTTTGTATAGATTGTTTCTGTTTACAACAAGGTATAATCAATGCCTGTGCCAAATTGGGTTTGGCAGTTTTTAGTGTTCAAAGTGTCGGTTTATACTAATAACCGCGTATTATTTCGTCAGAATTGTGTCGGATTGTGGTGACAGGTTGGCAGGAGAAAACCAGTAGAGACGCAATATTTTGCATCTCAAACCGTCATAATCAATCCATGCATAAATTTAAGCCACAAGAGACGCAAAATGTGCGTCTCTACGATGAATTTGATATAAATAGAAAACGCCCTGCTCGATAATCGAACAGGGCGTTTTTCTATACTGTAAAGACGCAACATTTTGCGTCAGAGAATTATTCGCCTTTTTCAGCGTTTTCTTCGCCTTCAGCAGCTGGAGCCTCTGGTGCTTCTTCTGCTGCCAGAGCCTCTTCAGCTGCCGGAGCTTCTTCAACTGCAGTTTCAGCAACTGGTGCCTCTTCGACAGCAGTTTCAGCAACCGGGGTTTCGTCAGCAGGAGTTACTGCAGCGCTTGCAGCCGGAGCTTCGGCTTTGCCTTTGCCTGAACCACCACGACGACGTGTTGATTTCTTAGCAGCTTGTGCTGTATCTGTACCGTAAGTAGTATTGTAGTCAACCAACTCAATGATCGCCATTTCAGCGTTGTCACCTAAACGGTTTTCTAATTTGATGATACGAGTGTAACCACCGGGGCGGCTAGCAATTTTCTCAGCAATTTCGCGGAACAGGATAGTAGTAGCTTCTTTGTCTTGCAGGTAGCTAAATACTGTACGACGTGAGTGTGTAGTATCGTCTTTTCCTTTAGTCAGGATAGGTTCTACATAAACGCGTAAAGCTTTTGCTTTAGCTAAAGTAGTAGTAATACGCTTGTGTAAGATAAGCGATGTAGCCATGTTACTCATCATCGCTTTGCGATGGCTGGTAGTACGGCCTAAGTGGTTGTGTTTTTTACCGTGTCTCATTGTTTTTTGTTTTGTGGCACGTGCATACCGTTGGGCGGCTTTGCAGTCAAGCCCGCGGAATTATGCAAATACTCCGTTAAAAATTTGTGTTTGGAGTTAGTGAGATCGCCTCACTATAAAACTCTGTTTTATTAAATTCAGGAATTAAGAGTCAAGACACACTGATCCTGATCCTTAATTCCTGACTCTGTTTTTATTCTTCGTCTAATTTAAATTTCGACAAATTCATGCCGAAAGAAAGACCTTTTGATTTTACCAGATCCTGAATCTCAGTCAGTGATTTTTTACCAAAGTTCCTGAATTTCAGCATATCAGCTACGTCGTATGACACCAGGTCAGCCAGGCTGCGGATATCAGCTGCTTTTAAGCAGTTTAACGCACGTACAGACAGGTCAAGATCGACCAACTCAGTCTTAAGGATCTTGCGCATGTGCAGGATTTCCTCGTCAACTTCTTTAGTTTCTTCTTTAGCCTGAGCTTCTAACATCATGTTTTCGTCGCTAAATAACATAAAGTGCTGGATCAGGATCTTAGCAGCTTCTTTCAGCGCGTCTTCAGGATGGATAGAACCGTCTGTAGCAATATCCAATACTAATTTCTCGTAGTCGGTTTTTTGCTCAACGCGATAGTTCTCTATAGTGTATTTTACGTTTTTGATTGGCGTATAGATCGAGTCGATAGCGATAACGCCAACGTTGGCATCAGGGTTTTTATTCTCTTCGCTGGCAACGTAACCACGGCCTTTGTTGATAGTGAACTCAATCTCAAGTGTTACAGCAGTATCCATATTGCATACAACCAGCTCAGGATTTAATACTGTAAAGTTATTTGAAAATTTAGTGATATCACCAGCCTTAAAAGCATCCTGACCGTTGATGATCACGAAAACTTTTTCGCTGTCGCCAGACTCACCTGTCTTTTTAAACCTAACTTGTTTTAAGTTTAAGATGATCTCGGTAACGTCTTCAACAACTCCTTTTATAGTTGAAAACTCATGCGATACACCTGAGAAACGTACTGAGGTAATTGCATAACCTTCAAGCGATGAAAGTAATATACGACGTAACGCATTACCAATGGTTACACCAAAGCCCGGCTCCAACGGACGAAATTCAAACGTCCCTTCAAAATCGGTCGACTTTTGCATGATAACCTTGTCTGGTTTCTGAAATGCTAATATTGCCATTTATATCCTTTATTTATTGTTTACTTAATTTGGATGATTTTAAACCACAAAAATGATTGACAGAATATGCCAATCATTTTGCGTAATAATGTCGTTATTATTTAGAGTATAACTCGACGATCAGATTTTCCTTAATGTTTTCCGGAATCTCGTCACGGTTTGGATAGTTTAGGAATTTACCTGTTAAGGTGTTAGCATCCCATTCTAACCAGCTATATTTTGTAACCCTGTGGCCTGCTACCGAATTAACAATAGCTTCCAGAGATTTTGATTTTTCGCGTACTGCAATAACGTCACCAGCTTTAACTTGGTAAGAAGCAATGTTTACTACTTCACCGTTTACAGTGATGTGTTTGTGGCCAACCAACTGACGGGCAGCTGAACGTGTAGGAGCTATACCTAAACGGTATACAGCATTGTCTAAACGAGCTTCTAAAAACTTCAATAAGTTTTCGCCGGTGATGCCTTCTTTAGCTGAAGCACGGTGAAATAAGTTTTCGAACTGACGCTCTAATACACCATAAGTATATTTAACTTTTTGTTTCTCCATTAACTGTACCGCATACTCAGACTGTTTGCCTCTTCTTTTTGAAGAGCCATGCTGGCCTGGGGGGTAATTTTTTCTTTCTAACGCTTTATCCGCACCGAAGATCGGTTCGCGAAAACGGCGTGCAATTTTTGATTTTGGGCCTGTATATCTTGCCATTGTTTGTGTGTTTTAAAGTATCAAGCAGCCCGCAGCTGCCGAATCTTAGCTTTAAAAAAATAGTGAATTAAACTCTTCTTCTTTTTGAAGGACGACATCCGTTGTGCGGAAGTGGTGTGATATCTTTAATAGTAGTTACCTCAATACCGGTAGTTTGTAAAGTACGGATAGCCGATTCGCGACCAGAACCCGGGCCTTTTACAAATACTTCTACTTTACGTAAACCTAAGTCGTAAGCGGTTTTGCCGCAATCTGCAGCAGCCTGACCAGCCGCGTAAGGAGTGTTCTTTTTTGAACCTTTAAAACCCATTTTACCAGCTGATGACCATGAAATAGCCTGACCGGTTTTATTAGTTAAAGTGATAATGATATTGTTAAAGGTTGCATTGATGTGTGCTTCGCCTACAGACTCAACAACAACAATACGTTTTTTGGTAACTTTTTTAGCTTTAGCCATTTTTTCTTTTTAATTATTGATTGAATGAATTACTGAATTATTGAATAATTCGGACCCATTAACCGTTTTAATTTGTCTGTTCCTAATGACTAAAGAGCAGCGAATCAATCGTGCTCCTTAATCATTAATCATTTATTACTTAGTAACTTTTTTCTTGTTAGCAACTGTCTTACGTTTACCTTTACGGGTACGTGAGTTGTTTTTTGTGCGCTGACCGCGTAATGGTAAACCTTTACGGTGACGTGTACCACGGTAGCAACCAATATCCATTAAACGTTTGATGTTTAATTGTACTTCTGAACGCAGAGCACCTTCAACTTTTACTTCGTCGTTGATGATCGTACGAATCGCAGCTAATTGGTCGTCATTCCAGTCTTGAACTTTAGTATTAAAGTCAATACCGGCTTTAGTTAAAATTTCCTGGGCTTTAGAACGGCCAATACCGTAAATGTAGGTTAAACCTATCTCGCCTCTCTTATTCTTTGGTAAATCAATACCTGAAATCCTTGCCATATTTGTAAATTGTTTTTTAGTAAGACCGAACGGCGGGCCACCGTTGTACGGATACTTACAATGCCTTTTCTAATTATCCCTGACGTTGTTTAAATTTCGGGTTCTTTTTGTTGATCACATAAAGTTTCCCGTTACGACGGATGATTTTGCAATCAGCGCTACGTTTTTTGATGGATGCTCTAACTTTCATCTCTATATTTATTATTTATATCTGTACGTTATTCTACCCTTGGTCAAATCATAAGGGCTCATCTCCAGTTTTACGCGGTCGCCAGGTAATATTTTGATATAATGCATGCGCATTTTACCTGATATGTGCGCAATAATCTCATGACCATTTTCAAGTTCAACCCTGAACATTGCGTTTGATAACGCCTCCCGAATTGTACCGTCTTGCTCAATCGAAGATTGTTTTGCCATATTTTACTGATTATTACTTGATTATCCGCCCCAAAACCGGGACGCAAAATTAATAAAATATTTTTAATTAATTTATTTTTTCTTTTAAAACCTCGTCAACATATTCAAACGATGAAAGGATATCTGCTTTGCTCTTTTTTACTGCTACGGTGTGTTCGTAATGGGCAGATGCTTTACCGTCGACGGTTGATACGGTCCAGCCGTCATCCCAAAATTTAACTCCGGCACGCCCGGCATTGATCATCGGTTCGATGGCTATTACCATGCCTTCCTCTAATTTTATGCCCGATCCGCGTTTACCGTAATTAGGTACTTCTGGTTTTTCATGCAGCTTCAACCCTACGCCGTGGCCTACCAGTTCTTTTACCACACCAAAGCCATGCTTTTCGGCATGCTCTTGTACGGCGTAACCAATATCGCCTATGCGGTTACCCACTATTGCTTTCTCAATACCTTTATCTAAACACTCGCGGGTTACACGCATTAAAGTCTTAACCTGGTCGCTTACTTCGCCAATAGCAAATGTAAAAGCCGAGTCGCCATAGTACTTATTCAGTATCACGCCGCAGTCGACAGATACCAGATCACCATCTTTCAAAATATGATTACCAGGGAAACCGTGTACTACCTGATCATTTAATGAGATACAAAGCGAATAAGGGAAACCTCCGTAGTTTAAAAAGGCCGGAACCCCACCATTATCACGTATAAAAGTTTCTGCAAGTTTGTCTAATTCTATAGTCTGTATGCCTGGTCTTATAACTTTCGCTATCTCTCCATGTGTCTTTGCAACCAGCAAAGAACTTTCTCTGATAAGCTCTATCTCCTCGGCAGACTTATAGTAAATTTTCGACATTCTGAATTATATTGCTGTCGGCGTAATTCCGGTAGCAGCAGGTATTGATGTACGGCCGGTAATTCTGCCGGTTTTCATTAAACCATCGTAATGGCGCATTAACAAATGGCTTTCTATCTGCTGTAAAGTATCCAAAACAACTTGTACCAGAATTATCAGCGATGTCCCGCCAAAGAATCTTGAAAACAAGGTGTTAACACCAAACATACTTATAACCGCTGGTATGATAGCTACTATTGCCAAAAATATAGAACCTGGCAACGTTATCTTTGATATGATATCATCAATATAATTGGTTGTCGCTTCACCCGGCTTAACACCCGGTATAAAACCATTGTTCTTTTTCATATCCTCAGCCATTTGTTTCGGGTTAACCGTAATAGCTGTATAGAAATAAGTGAACACAATAATTAGTATGGCAAACAACAAATTGTGTAACCACGAATTGTAATTTGACAAGGCTATCATTATGCTGTTAGAAGACAAGCTTGTGAAGTATGAGGCAAATGTTGCCGGCAAGAACATCAATGCCTGCGCAAAGATGATAGGCATAACACCTGCAGCTGTTACCTTTAAAGGGATGTATTGACGTACACCACCATATTGTTTGTTACCTACAATACGCTTCGCATATTGTACAGCTACCTTACGGGTACCTTGCACAATTAATACAGTAAACATCACCACACCTAACAAAGCTACCAACTCAACAATAAAGGTAATTAAACCACCACTACCGCTTGTACGGTTCTGGAATTCGGCCACAAACGCACCTGGCAATTGGGCAATGATACCCACCATGATAATTAATGAAATGCCATTACCAATACCTTTATCAGTAATTTTTTCACCTAACCACATTACAAATAAAGTGCCTGAGGTTAATACAAACGTATTCATCACGGTAAACAGTGGGTTGCTGATCAGCATCTCATCGGCCGTTACTTGCGATTGCAAGTAAGCAGCAGCTTGTAAAGCAGTGATAGCGATGGTCAGATACCGTGTCCACTGGTTGATCTTGTTACGTCCGCTTTCGCCGTCTTTTTGCATTTTGGCAAAATAAGGAACTGCTATGCCCAGTAACTGCATCACAATAGAAGCAGAGATATAAGGCATAACACCTAACGCGAAAATAGAGACCCGTGAAAACGAACCTCCTGCGAACATGTTTAACAAACCTACCAGACCTTCAGCCTTGCCTTTTGATGCAACAGCATCACTAACTCCCGGTAAGCGAACAAAAGATCCTACGCGATATATTAAAAGAAATAAGAGTGTGTTAATAATACGCACTCTTAAGTCTTCAATTTTCCAGATATTGGATATTGTGGTGAAAAACTTCTTCATTTAGATTTATAGCTTATGATTAAAGCTTAACTACAGAACCGCCTGCTGCTTCAATAGCTTTTTGGGCAGTAGCAGTAAATGCGTGTGCTGAAACTTCTAACTTGGCCTTTAATTCGCCACGACCTAAGATTTTCACTAAGTCGTTCTTTGATGCCAAACCATGCTCTCTTAACGTAGCAAAGTCGATAGTTGACAGCGTATATTTTTCAGTCAGTTGCTGTAACACGTCAAGGTTAACACCAACATACTCAACACGGTTAGGGTTCTTAAAGCCCACCTTTGGAGTACGGCGTTGTAATGGCATCTGGCCACCTTCAAAACCTATCTTAGTGCTTGTACCTGAGCGTGAACCGGCACCTTTATGGCCACGGGTTGATGTACCACCACGGCCAGAACCTGTACCGCGACCAATTCTCTTTCTATTTTTAGTTGAACCTTTTGCAGGTTTTAGATTACTTAAATTCATGATATTAAATATTTTCTACCGCTACCAGGTGATTAACTTTTCTAACCATACCTATAATAGCCGCAGTAGCTTCAACTTCCACGCTGTGGTTAATTTTCTTTAAGCCCAGTGCCTGCACTGTCTTTTTTTGGCGCTCGGTTCTATCGATTACGCTCTTAATCTGGGTAATTTTGATCTTCGCCATGATAATTATCCGTTAAAAACTTTACCTAAACTAATACCGCGTTGTTGTGCTACAGTATGTGCATCACGTAATTGTGATAATGCAGATACGGTTGCTTTAACCACGTTGTGGGGGTTTGATGATCCCTTTGATTTTGCAAGTACATTATGTACACCTGCAGATTCTAATACTGCACGCATCGCACCACCGGCAATTACACCGGTACCGTTTGCTGCAGGTTTTAAGAATACAAAACCGCCAGAAAATTTACCTATTTGCTCATGAGGTATAGTGTTGTTAATGATCGGAACCTTTACCAGATTCTTTTTAGCATCATCAATACCTTTTGCAATAGCTTCAGTAACCTCTTTTGCTTTACCTAAACCGTAACCTACAACACCGTGCTCATCACCTACTACCACAATGGCAGAGAAGCTAAAGGTACGGCCACCTTTGGTTACTTTGGCTACACGCTGTATGCTTACCAAACGATCTTTTAATTCGATCTCGCTGGTTTTTACTCTTTTTATGTTGATTGTTGACATTTTCTTTTTTTATTGAGTGATTGAGTGAATTAGTGAATGTGTGATTTCTTGACTATTTATTCAAACATTCACTCATCCGCTAATTCATTAATTCACTAATTAGAAATTTAACCCACCCTCACGTGCACCTTCAGCCAGTGATTTAACACGACCGTGATACAAATATCCGTTCCTGTCAAAAACTACATCTTTAATGCCAGCTGCAACAGCTTTTTGGGCAACTAATTTACCCACTGCTACCGACTGATCTGACTTAGTACCATCAGCGCTAAATTCTTTTGACAAAGATGATGCTGATACCAATGTTTTTCCTGTTACATCGTCAATGATCTGTGCATAAATACCTTTATTGCTTCTGTACACTGACAAACGAGGACGGGTTGCAGAGCCTGAAAGGCGCTTTCTGATACCCATTTTAATTCTGTCTCTTCTTGATAATTTCGCTCTAGCTGCCATGACGATTATTTTTTAGATGCTGATTTACCTGCTTTTCTTCTCAATACTTCGCCAACAAACTTGATACCTTTACCTTTGTAAGGCTCCGGTGCACGTAACGAACGTATTTTAGCTGCTACCTGGCCAATCAATTGCTTATCGTTTGATTCCAGAATAATGGTTGGGTTTTTACCCTTTTCAGCAGTAGTTGAAACTTTAATTTCTTTTGGTAACTCAAATACATAGTGGTGAGAGAAACCCAACACTAAATCTAAGGTATTACCATTATTAGTTGCGCGGTAACCCACACCTACTAATTCTTGCTCAATTTTGTAACCGGTTGTTACGCCAACAACCATATTATTTAACAAAGCACGGTATAAACCATGTAATGCTTTGTGGCGCTTTTGATCAGTTGGACGTTGAACTAAAACTTCAGTACCTTCCTGAACAACTTTAATATCTTTATCCACCGCTTGCTGCAGTTCGCCTTTAGGGCCTTTTACTGTAACTACATTATCTTCAGATACGGTAATAGTTACGCCTGCAGGTACTGGTATTGGTGATTTTCCTACTCTTGACATTGCTTAATTCCTCCTCCTGATTAATAAACGTAGCATAAAACTTCGCCACCTACGTTTTGTTGACGCGCTTCTTTATCGGTCATTACACCGTGAGAAGTTGACAGGATAGCGATACCTAAACCATTTAATACGCGTGGCATATTGCCTGTGCCTGCATATTTTCTGAAACCTGGTCTGCTGATACGGTCAATTGAACGGATAGCAGAAATTTTGGTGATTGGGTGGTACTTTAAAGCTACTTTAATTGTGCCTTGCGGACCATTCTCTTCAAACTTGTAGTTTGCAATGTAACCTTTGTCAAAAAGAACTTTGGTTATTTCTTTTTTAAGATTAGATGCAGGAATCTCAACAACCCTGTGGTTGGCTTTAATAGCATTTCTTACCCGGGTAAGATAATCTGCGATTGGATCTGTATTCATTATTTATTGTTTGTGATAGTGGTTTCCTTCTCCTAACACCAGAGACGACCTGCCATCGGTTAATTCTTTTATTTAAGCTTAAAGCAAAAAGCCGAAGGCTCAAGCTTTCTGCTTTAGTCTTTCAGCTTTACGCTTTTTACCAAGAAGCCTTTTTTACTCCCGGGATCTTGCCGGCTAATGCCATTTCGCGGAATGTAACACGCGAAATACCAAACTGACGCATATAACCACGAGGACGGCCAGTTAATTTGCAACGGTTATGCAGTTTTACAGGCGACGCCGCTTTTGGAAGCGCATCTAAAGCTACATAATCACCGGCTGCTTTTAAAGCCTCTCTTTTTTCAGCATATTTTGCTACTAACTTAGCACGTTTTACTTCACGCGCTTTTACACCTTCTTTAGCCATTGTTAGTTGGAGTTTGATTTTTAAATGGTAAACCAAATTGCTTAAGTAACTCTAATGCTTCAACATCGTTGGTAGCAGAGGTTACAAAGGTAATATCCATACCCTGAATTTTGTTAATTTTATCAATATTGATTTCAGGGAAAATGATTTGCTCGGTAATACCTAAAGTATAGTTACCTCTTCCGTCAAAACCTTTATCGTTGATACCTTTGAAATCGCGGATACGTGGTAAAGCAACAGAGATCAAACGATCTAAGAACTCATACATATTATTGTCGCGCAAAGTTACACGTACGCCTACCGGCATGTTTTTACGCAATTTGAAGTTTGAGATATCTTTTTTAGACTTTGAAGCAACAGCTAACTGACCAGTAATAGTAGTTAACTCAGTAATGGTGTTCTCGATCAGTTTCTTATCGGTAGTAGCACCACCAACACCCTGGTTAATTGCAATTTTTTCCAGTTTTGGCACTTGCATTACGCTTTTGTACTGAAATTTATCTTTCAGCGCGGTGCGTATCTCTGATTTATATTTCGATTTTAATCGTGGTGTGTATTCCATTACTTGATTTCCTCCCCTGATTTTTTAGCTACTCTTACCAGTTTACCGGCACCATTCAATTTACGGCCTACACGGGTTGCAGCACCTGATTTTGGATCAACCAAAGCCAGGTTTGAAATGTGTATGGCAGCTTCTTGTTTAATGATACCGCCGTTAGGGTTAGCAGCATTAGGTTTGGTATGTTTTGATACCATGTTAGCGCCTTCAACAATAGCTCTGTTTTTGGCTACTAATACTTCTACTACTTTACCTTGTGACCCTTTTGAATCGCCGGCTATAACTTTAACTAAATCACCTTTACGGATCTTTAATTTTGCTTGTGTTTTCTTTTCCATGTTACAATACCTCCGGTGCTAATGATACAATTTTCATAAATTGTTTCTCACGCAATTCTCTTGCAACAGGGCCAAAGATACGTGTGCCTCTCGGCTCATCCTGGTTGTTTAACAAAACAGCCGCGTTATCATCGAAACGGATGTATGAACCATCTTTTCTGCGGATCTCTTTTTTGGTTCTAACCACAACGGCTTTTGATACTGTACCTTTTTTGATGTTACCAGAAGGCAGCGCGCTTTTAACGGTCACTACAATCTTATCACCAATGGAGGCGTATCTTTTACCGGTACCGCCTAACACACGGATCACTAAAACTTCCTTAGCGCCGCTGTTATCAGCTACATTTAATCTTGATTCCTGTTGTACCATCTTATTTAGCTCTTTCTAAAATTTGAACTAATCTCCAATTTTTGCTCTTGCTCAGCGGACGAGTCTCCATGATCATTACCGTATCGCCGATACCGCAGGTATTCTCCTCGTCATGAGCTATAAATTTGGTAGTTTTCTTAATAAACTTACCATAAATCGGGTGCTTCACCTTCCGTTCCACAGAAACCACAATAGATTTTTGCATCTTATTGCTTACTACCAGGCCGGTACGTGTTTTTCTTAAATTTCTTTCCATTTTCCTCGACGCGTAAAATTAATTTTGTTCAGAAGCTTGCGCTGCCTTACGCTTAGTTAATTCAGTATTTAAACGAGCAATATCCTTGCGCACTTTTGTAATGCGGCTCGGGTTCTCAATCGCTGAAACCGCATGTGCAAATTTAAGCTTGGTAAGATTTGCTCTCTCCTCGCTGATCTTTGCAACCAACTCTTCAGTTGCGAGGCCTGTAATTTCTGAGTTCTTCATTTTCAATTATTCTATTAGTGTTTGAGTTTTTAGTTCCAAGCTCACATATGGTTAGTTGACAACCGCAAACTCAAAACTGCTAACTTTTATTTATGCTTCTACGTAATCTTTACGTACAACAAATCTTGTTTGTACCGGTAACTTTTGGGCTGCAAGGCGTAATGCCTCTTTTGCAACTTCCAAAGGTACACCCTCTGCTTCAAAAATGATCCTTCCGGGGCGAACTACCGCTACCCAATATTCCGGAGCACCTTTACCTTTACCCATACGTACCTCTGCTGGTTTTTTAGTTACAGGTTTGTCAGGGAAAATCCTGATCCACACCTGGCCCTCACGTTTCATGTAACGTGTTACAGCAATACGTGCAGCCTCGATCTGACGGCTGGTAATCCAGGCCGCTTCGAGTGATTTTACACCGAAAGATCCAAATGACAGTTCAGCACCACGAGTGGCTAAACCTTTCATTCTGCCTTTTTGCATCTTTCTGAACTTCGTTCTTTTTGGCTGTAGCATTTTCTTAAGCTTTTATATCGTCTCGATATATTAATCTAACCTTCTGTTATTATCTTCTTGGTGCACCACCGCGGTTGTTACCGCCTCTGTTTTGGCCACCCGGGCGGTTGTTACCACCTGGTTTACGATCGCCTCTGCGCTCGCCACCACGTTCACCACCTCTTTCATTGCCTCTGCGATCACCGTAACCGCCTGAGCTTTCCGGACGACCACCTTTACCGCTGGCGCTGCTGGTACCACCAATGTTTGGTGACAGATCGCGTTTGCCATAAACCTCGCCTTTGCATATCCAAACTTTAACACCTATTTTACCATAAGTTGTTAAGGCTTCGCCTAATGCATAATCAATGTCTGCACGGAAAGTGTGCAATGGGATTCTTCCTTCTTTATATTGTTCGCTACGTGCCATCTCAGCGCCACCTAAACGGCCTGATGTCATTACTTTAATTCCTTCAGCACCCATACGCATGGTTGAAGCTATTGAAGTTTTCATGGCACGACGGAAAGAGATACGTGCTTCAAGTTGTTTTGCTATGCCTTCAGCTACAAGTTGTGCGTCAAGCTCGGGGCGTTTAATCTCAAAGATGTTGATCTGAACTTCTTTCTTGGTAAGTTTTTTCAACTCTTCTTTAATTTTATCAACCTCTGCACCACCTTTACCAATCACAATACCCGGACGGGCAGTGTGGATAGTTACAGTGATACGTTTTAAAGTACGCTCGATAACTATTTTAGACACGCCACCTTTGTTGATACGTGCTGATAAGTATTTGCGGATCTTTTCGTCTTCAACTAATTTATCGGAGTAGTTGTTGCCACCGAACCAGTTAGAATCCCAACCTCTGATGATTCCTAATCTGTTACCTATTGGATGTGCTTTCTGTCCCATTTTAATTAATTGATATCGTTTTTAGAGCCTACAATTAGCGTTACGTGGTTTGAACGTTTGCGGATACGGTAACCTCTGCCTTGAGGAGCCGGACGCATTCTTTTGTTTTGACGACCACCGCCTACTGATACTTCTTTTACTACCAGGTTGCTGTCTTCAACACGTTGACCTTCATTTTTAGCTTCCCAGTTTTTGATAGCTGATACCAAAAGCTTTTCAACACGGATTGCTGCTTCTTTATTTAAGAACTTCAAAGTGTTTAACGCTTTCTCAACTTCAACACCGCGGATCAAGTCAACTACCAAACGCATTTTGCGTGGTGAAGTTGGACAGTTCTGCAGTTTCGCAACAGAAGCGCCACCTTGCTGAGCCTTCTCTTGCTCTTTGCGTTGTCTGATCAATACAGACTTTTTGATTTTAGTTGTTGCTTCCATTGCTTATTTTTTCTTTTCTGCGTGACCGCGGAATGTACGGGTTGGCGCAAACTCTCCCAGCTTATGACCAACCATATTTTCTGTTACATACACAGGGATGAATTTGTTACCGTTGTGTACCGCGAATGTATGACCAACGAAATCAGGAGAAATCATGGAACGACGTGACCATGTTTTTACAACCGATTTTTTATTTGACTCATTTAACGTCAAGACTTTTTTGTCAAGGTTATGGTCAATATAAGGTCCTTTTTTAATTGAACGTGCCATTATTATTTCTTCCTTCTTTCAATGATATAACGATCAGACCCTTTTTTCTTGTCACGGGTTTTGTAGCCTTTAGCTAACAAACCTTTACGTGAACGTGGATGACCACCTGAGGCTCTACCCTCACCACCACCCATAGGGTGATCTACCGGGTTCATGGCTACACCACGAACTCTTGGGCGACGGCCTAACCAGCGGTTACGACCAGCTTTACCTAATACCGCGTTTGCTTTTTCACCATTTGAAACGGTACCGATAGTAGCTAAACAAGTAGCTAAGATCATACGGGTTTCGCCTGAAGGCAATTTGATGATAGCGTATTTGCCATCACGTGCTGAAAGCTGTGCATAAGTACCAGCAGAGCGTGCTATCACACCACCCTGACCAGGATTCAATTCAATGTTATGAATGATTGAACCCAACGGGATAGATTTCAACTGCATTGTGTTACCAACTTCAGGTGCTACTGATACGCCTGACACTACGGTCATGCCTACAGTTAAACCTTCAGGAGCGATCATATATCTTTTCTCACCATCTGCAAAGTGTAGCAGAGCTATACGTGCAGAACGGTTAGGATCATACTCGATAGTAGCAACTTTTGCAGGGATGTCAAACTTATTGCGTTTAAAGTCAATTAGTCTATATGCTTTTTTATGGCCACCGCCCAGGTAGCGCATAGTCATTTTACCACTGTGGTTACGACCACCAGATCTGGTGTTTACCGATACAACCAACGACTTTTCAGGAACGTTTGTTGTAATATCTGAGTTAGATACATCAACTCTGAAGCGGGTACCCGGCGTAACCGGTTTAAATCTCTTTACTGCCATGTCTTAATTATATATTGCTGTAAAAATCTATTGTTTCACCGTCTTTCAACGTCACAATCGCTTTTTTCACGGTTGCAGAACGGCCTTGTACCAAACCTGCTTTAGTGTTACGACTTTTCAGTTTTCCAACGTATCTCATTGTATTAACAGCAGTGATATTAACGCCATACATGGTTTCGATTGCTGTTTTGATCTGAATTTTGTTAGCCCTTGGGTCAACTATAAAAGCATAACGGTTAAGCTTCTCAGTGATTTGAGCTACCTTTTCAGTAAGTAAGGGTTTTCTTAAAATTTCCATATTACTTAGCTAATGCTTCCTCCAAAATTTTAACAGCACCGGTTGTCAACACCAATTTACCAGCATTTAACACATCATAAGTGTTAATTTGGTCAACGGTGGTAACCTTTGTCTTTTTAAGGTTTCTGCTTGATAAATACACATTGTTATTTGCTGCAGGCAATACTAATAATGTTTTAACATCACTAGCGTTAATGTCGGCAACCAGTTTTATGTAGCTTTTAGTTTTGATTGAGTCAAAGCTAAAATCTTCTAAAACGATTACATTGCTCTCCTGAGCTTTGTAAGTTAAGGCAGAGTAGCGAGCCAATACTTTAAGTTTTTTATTCAACTTAAAGCTGTAATCGCGCGGCTGCGGACCGAATACACGACCACCACCATTAAACAATGGAGATTTTACGCTACCGGCACGTGCACCGCCTGTACCTTTTTGTTTATATAATTTGCGGGTTGAACCAGCAATTTCATTACGTTGTTTTGCTTTATGCGTACCCTGACGTTGGTTAGCTAAAAATTGCTTAACGTCTAAGTATATTGCATGATCATTGGGCTCTATACCGAATATAGCTTCAGGAAGTTGCACCTTGGCACCTGTTTCTTTACCTGATACGTTTAATACTTTAACTTCCATCTTATTTATCCACTATAACGAATGAACCCTTAGCCCCTGGGATGGAACCTTTAACTACTAACAGGTTTTGCTCTGCGTAAACTTTCAATACTTCTAAGTTTTGAATTTTAACACTCTCATTACCCATTTGGCCTGCCATACGCATGCCTTTAAATACTCTTGACGGCCAAGATGAAGCACCCAATGAACCCGGAGCACGTAAACGATTATGCTGACCGTGAGTTTGCATACCCACACCACCAAAACCGTGACGCTTAACCACACCCTGGAAGCCTTTACCTTTTGACGTACCCACTACATCGACAAAATCTCCCTCAGCAAAAATTTCTACAGTAACAGTGTCACCTAAAGATTTTTGGTCTTCGAAAGTTTTAAATTCAACAAGTTTACGTTTTGCGGTTGTTCCGGCTTTCTGGAAATGGCCTTTAAGAGGTGCAGAAGTGTTTTTCTCCTTTTTCTCGCCGTATGCTAGCTGTACTGCTGCATAACCGTCTGTTTCAACAGACCTTACTTGTGTTACTACGCAAGGGCCAGCTTCGATAACTGTGCAAGGGATGTTTTTCCCTGAGTCGTCGAATATGCTGGTCATTCCTACTTTTTTACCAATTATTCCTGACATTTTTTTATGTGTTTGTGCCCATCGAAGCAGTAGGGCTTCGTTCAAGGCATTATATTTTCCCCTCGAAAGGGACGGCAAAGATAGCAACTTTACTTTAATTGTCAAATAGTTACCAGCTTATTTTTTAATAAATATTTAAAACCGATAAAAAGTTGATTATATGTGTGGTAAAGGGCGCCGCGCATGCAATTGTCCGTTATATTAACTCGCAGGTCGTCAACTTTTAAATAAGCACCGATTCAGTTTCACAGACATTTGAAAAATTAAAATATCCGTAATCAAGAATAAGCGCCTGCCCCCTGGCAGAAGAAAGGCTGACCGGGCGAATCAATGCTCCGGCTACTCACTTAGCCGGCATTAAGAGGGCGTTACCTTCGGCCCGGGCTTTACGCTCATACTGCACAAGGCCTTAACCGCAAAGCCGGTATCCGCTTCAATCCCTAACGCAAACTCACCACAGATAACACACTACAATACTTCTTTTTTATCACCAACCACTAATTAACTAATTACTATAAAACCTATATTTAAACATCAATTTAAACCTGTTATGGCCTTTGGCATATCACCCCGAAAAATAATAACTATCCCATTGGGCAACTACAGCCCCGACTATTACCTTACCCTGCTTTACCATGCCTATAAAAGCCTGGGCTGGCGCATAAGCTATTTTAACAGGGACGGCATTATTGGATACACGCCTATATCGTGGGAAAGCTATGCCGAAGAGGTATCGGCCCGCATTGAAGGTAACAACGTCATCATCAAAAGCGAATGCGTGGGTTACCAGTTTTTCTTTACTGATTATGGCAAGAATGCCAAAAACCTGGAGCTGCTTTTAGATGGCGAGATTGAATATGTAGAATACCACCTTAAAGAGAATTTACATGAAACCACACAACAGCTAATAGACAGCACACCCGAAAACAAGTTTATTACCCTGGAAGACCCACCAATGGGCTATAAAGAAAAGCTGCGCGATTTTTTGGCAGCCTTTACGCCAAAGCCGGGGTATTACATTACACCCGTTGTGGTGCTTATTAATATCGCTGCCTTTTTTGCCACACGTATAATAATGCTGGCCTTGCTCTTGGCCGGCATACTGAATGCATCACGCCATCATGGTACTGTAATGCACTATCTTAAAAATGATATTGAAGGCTTGTATCTGTCGGTTGGGTTTAGTACCCGCAATGCGGTTTTAAGCGGGCAGGTATGGCGTTTGGTAACCAGCGTATTCTCTCATTTCTCGCTACTGCATCTTGCCGGCAATATGGTTGTTTTAATCTACATCGGGTCGCTTATTGAATCAAAGCTTGGCAAATGGAATTACCTGCTGCTGTATTTATTAACGGGTATTTGCGCCAGTGTAACATCCGTAGTATGGCATGACCATGTTGTAATGGCCGGCGCTTCGGGCGCTATATTTGGCTTATTCGGTGTACTGTTAGCGCTGCTGAGCACTAACTTTTACGAAGCCAATGCACGGCGTGCGTTGCTGATCAGCACTGCCATATTTGTCGCTTATAGTATCATCCCGGTAGGCAAACGTGTGGATCATGCCGCGCATTTTGGCGGTCTGGTATCGGGCTATTTATTCGGGTGGATTGCTTATATGGGATTAAAAAGCAACAGGCAAAAATTGATCATCCTATTTGCGGCAACTGCTACGGTTATATATACTGGCTGCTGCCTGGCTCTTGCTCCTATTTATCAGTTTAAAGATTTAAGACAACTTACTCACCAATCGCAACAGTTATCGGACAAACTGCAACGCGATTTTTACGGAAACTATGGTGTTAGCCGCGATTCGGTGATGCTGCTGCTAAACCATAAAGCACTGCCCGAAATTGATACGTTAAAGCTCATTGCCAACAGGATGGATCGACTGTTATTACCTAAAAAACAAAAGGCCCTGGCCAATATTAAATCAAGGTTGATTTTACAGGAATGTAAATTATTTACGTTGCTATATAAAGAATTCCGCGACCGCGACCAGGTAAAATATCGCGCGGAGATTAACAACACCACCCAAATTATAAATGATTTGCGGATAGATTGGAGTAAAACCGGCAATGATCCGGACATGGAAGATGGCGAAGAGTGAGTATATTTGCGGCATAATTTAGTACTAAATGAATTTCTATACACGCAAATGGGTAAAACCCGAAGACCTGAACGCTCACGGAACGCTATTTGGCGGCCGCCTGTTGGCCTGGATAGACGAGGAAGCTGCCATTTACAGCATTATTCAATTAGGCACCAACGGCTGTGTTACCAAATATATGTCTGAGATAAACTTTGTTAACTCGGCCCGTCAGGGCGACATTATAGAACTGGGCATTAAGGCTACTCATTTTGGCCATACCTCAATTACTCTGACCTGCGCCGTGCGCAATAAGATCACGCAAAAAACAATACTTACTGTTGATAAGATTGTGTTTGTTAGTGTCGACGAAAACGGCAAACCGGTTAGGCATGGTCGTACAGAGATTACGTATACTGATGAGCGTTTAAGGGAATAATTGAAACTGCTTCAAAACTTCACGCGCGTCGATACAGTGCCGCACTACTCCATCATCAATCTTCTGATCAGCTCTGCGCTTTGCCGCTTACCCTCTTCCAGCCGGCCATCAAAGAATTTCTGCACCTCGTTAAAGTGTTTCTTATAGCCCTCCATATCGCCATAACCAATAATCGACGCCCACTCACGTACAGCCGAGTGAAACTCCAGATCGTCGCCACGGATAGTTTTGTCGTATAAAGCCGCCTGTATCGATTCTTCCAGCAGTTCTTCTTCTTTAAACAGGTATTCAGCAATACCCAACCGCAAGCGAAACGGCGGTGTCTGGCAGATCAGGTTATCGTACGGGTTAACGCCCAGATGATACCAGGCATCAACCATACTCAGAATACTCAGGTGCGAATTAGGTTTCTGCTTGTCATGATCCTTGCCTAACGAGAACTCTTTCATCACCTTGTCATTTAACATAATAGGTTTGCGGCTTTTATGAAACACAAAGTCGCGCGCACGGTAAAGCCGTTTACGGAAAGCGGCTTCCTCTTCCTGTATCATCAGCTTGAACAATTCCGATTCAGATACCGCATACTGCCTCACCTGCTGGCGGGCGTAGGGATTCAATATAGCCAACCCGGCATATACGTGTGCCTTATAACTGAATATACGCAGGGTAGTTAAAATCTTCACATTGTCAATACCCCCTATGTATGACGCGTTTTCCCAGGGGAAGAAACCGGCTTCTTTCCAGGCGGTGCCCATGCTTTCAAAACCTACGTGGGTTACGGCCTGGGTGTCGGCAACTATTTTATCGTGCTCGTGGTAGTCAGCTAACTCGACAATGTCAGAACCAATGGCTGTAAATAAGTCAATCATGCGCTGACGTGCGGCAGCGTCATAGCGGTGTGGTATCAGTATCAATGTTTGGCCTTCCGGCTCAAACCCCGGGCCATGCATCCCATGAAAAGTGATGATCTGTGCGCTTTGCGGCAGGTATTTTTCAAACGCCAGTATTTCGGGTGTTTTTACTGACGTTTGCCCGGCCACAATGGCACCGGGTTTAGTGAATCCGGCATACTCGGCAACTACTTTAGCAATACGCTCGGCCTCGACAGAATAAATGATCAGGTCGCTGGTCTGTGATACCTCTTTACCGCTATCTAACACCTTAATGTTAAAGGGCGATAAATCCTGCTCCAACTGCTGTCTGTTGGCCGGCAAATCGCAGCCGGTAACGGTATAGCCTGCTGTCGCAAACGCCTTTGCGTATAGCCTTCCCATGTCACCTAAACCTATAATTCCGATATTCATGCTGCTAATATAACTAAGTGCAGCAAAAATGCGTACTAAGGGTTAAATAAGTGATGCCTATTTATAGCGCAAACCTGTAAAAAACCAGCTCTTTACTATTTTTTTAAGGTATCATTGTATAATTTTACAATTATGAAGAACTATTTCATGTTGCGACTACCGCTGTTATTGCTGGCGCTATTTGGTTATTTAGCCATTGCCAGCGCACAAGACAGCGTGAACAAAGCAGTTGTTAAAAAACCGGCGACAGTGGCAAAACCTGCCACAGCCAAGCCGGGTGGCATTCCCATTAACCCCAAAACCGGCAAGCCCTATAGCAGATATGGTTACGGCACCTATGCCAAAACCTATCGCGAACGGCTGAAGGCCGACAGTATAAAAAAAGCTGCCTCAACATCTTCAACTGTTGCTACAACTACGCCGGTTACACAGGCAGATACACAACCTGCTGCAACTGCACCTAAAGTAGACAAGAGCCTGTATGGCCAATACCAATATTTGCTTACTAAAGTGTATAACTACCAAAGACCATTTGTAGATGCGATTTGGAAGAATTATACGGATACCTTACGCGGCGTACACAATCAGTTGAAAGCTGCTAATGACAAGATCACTGAGCAGGCCAAAACTATTACCGGGCTGCAGGCCGATGTAGCCGCTAAAGAGCAAGCACTTACACAAACCGATTCTATAAGCTTTTTGGGCATTGACCTTACAAAAAGTAGTTATAACTTGATCATGTGGGGGTTGGTGCTGGTTATAGGTGCTATAGCTGCTATAGTTATTGCCCGAACAGGTAGTTCTCGTAAAGAAGCCATTTATCGTATTACCTTGTATAACGAGTTAGAGGAGGAGTTTAAAACGTTCAAGGCCAAAGCCAACGAAAAGGAAAAGAAACTGGCTCGCGAGCTACAAACAGAGCGCAACAAACTGGATGAGCTAACCGGGCGGGGATAGATCAATCAGTCGCCCGAAAATGAAAGCTTATCTTTTTGGATGGAACCCTCTTAAATTTGAGTGGGCGGATATTGCTAATGATATTAAAACACTGGCTAAAAACGGCAAACTCGAGGATAACTGGAGCGTGGCCAGCCATAAAACCATTCAGCCGGGCGACCGCGCTTATGTAGTCCGTGTAGGCGTTGAACCCAAAGGAATTTTTGCATCCGGCATTATTGCCTCAGAGCCTTACCTGGCTTTCCGTAAAGGGCGGCATTATCACCGGATCACTATAGCGCTGGATGTATTGCTTAATCCGGATAAAGAGCCCATCCTCAGCCTCGATATTTTAAGGACCGGTAACCTCGCTGCACAAACCTGGACGCCGCAGGCATCAGGCATATCCATCCGCCCCGAACTGATTGATGAATTAGAGGGCGTTTGGCAGGACTTTCTGAATCCAGGGGAATGAGTATGACCTTTACTGATCTGATTGTTTACATCGCCTTATTAGTGGCCGCAGTGCTTGCTTATCGCACCGGCAAGTTAACGCTCACCGGTGCAGTAACCGGCTATGTTGTTGGCTTATGCATTTATAAAGGCGCGGGCATTGCCGGACTTATTCTGTTAGCTACGTTTTTCTTCATCGGTTCATGGGCTACGAAATGGCATATCAATAAAAAAACAGCACTCGGCATGGCCGAAAAAAACAAAGGCCGCCGCACAGCAGGGCAGGTATTAGCTAATGGCGGCATAGCTGGTTTATTAGGTTTGGCGAGTTGGCTGTCGCCAGATAAAGCAAACATCGCCTTGTTGATGATTGCAGGTAGCATGGCTGCAGCTACAGCCGATACCTTGTCCTCAGAATTAGGAATGATTTATGGTCGCAGGTTTTTCAATATTCTTACTTTAAAAAAAGACACCTGCGGACTGGATGGAGTAATCAGTATTGAGGGTACCTTAATAGGCCTGGCAGGCTCCATAGTGATAGCCGCAATCTATTCAGCGGCATCGGGCTGGGGCATTGTCTTCTGCTGGATCACTCTGGCAGGATTTATCGGAAATTTAATTGATTCTATATTGGGTGCGTCGTTGGAGCGACGCAGCTTTATTGGCAACAATTCAGTTAACCTTTTGAATACACTGGCTGGGGCAATAGTGTGTTGGTTGTTAGTGTAATCATGTATGGTGCCGCCTGGCAGATTCCTCGCTATCGCTCAGAATGACACTTATTTCAAACAAAAAGCCATCCGACCTCAATCGAATGGCTTTTTATATATTTTGGATCTTCCGGTCCTATCACACTTTGATCTCAACTTCAACGCCGCTAGGCAACTCAAGTTTCATCAGCGCATCTACAGTTTTTGAGTTTGAGCTGTAGATATCCAATAGTCTTTTGTAAGAGCATAGTTGGAATTGCTCACGTGCTTTTTTGTTTACGTGCGGTGAACGCAAAACAGTGAAAATTTTCTTTTCGGTTGGTAACGGAAGCGGTCCGCTAACTACAGCGCCTGTCGGCTTTACTGTTTTTACGATCTTCTCTGCTGATTTATCAACCAGGTTGTAATCGTAAGATTTTAATTTGATTCTGATTCTTTGGCTCATTTTGTTTGTTTTAATGACAATTCCTAAGAGCTATTTATTAGGAGCGATCGGATTTATTGATTTTAAAAGTTGATTGGCAACTAATCTTTAATCACCAATCAACTAATCTTTAATTACGCGTTTGCGGCAGCTCTTTTGCCTTTTGCTTTAGCAACTACTTCTTCCTGTACGTTACGTGGCGCTTCGGCATAGTGATCAAACTCCATGGTTGAAGTAGCACGGCCAGATGTGATGGTACGTAACTGGGTTACATAGCCAAACATTTCTGAAAGCGGCACGGTAGCTTTAATTACCTGTGCACCTGCACGTGAGTCCATACCTAACAGCTGGCCACGACGACGGTTCATGTCACCGATAACATCACCCATGTTTTCTTCAGGGGTTAAGATCTCGATTTTCATGATCGGCTCTAATAATACCGGTTTACATTTTGGCAATGCCTCACGGTAAGCCATCTTGGCAGCTAACTCGAAAGATAGCGCGTCCGAATCGACTGCGTGGAATGAACCATCAATTAACCGTACTTTTAAGCTGGTTAAAGGGTAACCTGCCAACACACCATTTGCCATTGAAGCTGCAAAGCCTTTTTCGACAGATGGAATAAACTCACGAGGGATAGCACCACCGCTAATTTCGTTAACAAATTGTAAACCTTCTTTACCTTCGTCATTTGGTGATAATATAACCTGTATATCAGCAAATTTACCACGACCACCGGTTTGTTTCTTGTAAGTTTCGCGGTGTTGGATAGTACCTGTGATTGACTCTTTGTAAGCAACCTGCGGAGCACCCTGGTTAACCTCAACTTTAAACTCGCGTTTTAAGCGGTCCATGATGATATCCAAGTGAAGTTCGCCCATACCTGAAATTACAGTTTGTCCGGTCTCTTCGTCAGAGTTTACACGGAAGGTTGGATCCTCTTCGGCTAACTTACCTAAAGCCATACCCAATTTATCAACGTCTGCCTGAGTTTTAGGCTCAATAGCTAAACCGATAACCGGGTCAGGGAAATTCATTGATTCCAGGATGATCGGATGTTTTTCGTCACAAAGAGTATCACCTGTTTTAATATCTTTAAAGCCTACTACGGCAGCAATATCACCAGCACCTACATTAGGGATCGGGTTTTGCTTGTTAGCGTGCATTTGGAATATACGAGAGATACGCTCTTTATTGTCAGAACGCATGTTGTGTACATACGAGCCTGCCTCCAGGTTACCAGAGTAAACACGGATAAAGCATAAACGGCCTACAAACGGGTCAGTAGCAATTTTAAATGCTAAAGCCGCAAACGGCTCTTTAACATCCGGTTTACGTAATATTTCTTCGCCTGTATCAGGGTTGGTACCAATGATACCTTCAACGTCCATAGGTGAAGGAAGCAATTCCATCACATAATCAAGCATGGTTTGTACACCTTTGTTTTTAAAAGATGAACCGCATACCATCGGAACGATTTTAGCGTCTAATACTGCTTTACGTAAAGCGTCAAGCACCTCGCGCTCAGTAATAGTATCCGGTGCGTCAAAGAATTTCTCCATTAACGACTCGTCATACTCAGCAACCGACTCTAATAATTTCTCTCTCCACTCGGTAGCTTCGTCAACCATATCTTCGGGGATAGGCACTTCAGTAAAGGTCATACCCTTATCATGCTCATTCCAGACAATACCTCTCCAGTTGATCAAATCAACCACACCTTTAAAGTTCTCTTCGGCACCAATTGGCAATTGCAATGGTACTGCGTTGCTGCCCAACATGCTTTTTACCTGTTTTACAACATTTAAAAAGTCGGCACCGCTGCGATCCATTTTGTTAACGAAACCTATACGGGCAACGTTGTAGTTATTAGCAAGCCTCCAGTTAGTTTCTGATTGTGGTTCAACACCATCAACCGCACTAAATAAGAAAACCAGACCATCCAGTACACGTAACGAGCGGTTCACCTCTACGGTAAAATCCACGTGTCCGGGTGTATCAATGATGTTCATGTGATAGTTGTGGCCTCTGTATTTCCAGTTAACTGTAGTAGCAGCCGAAGTAATGGTAATACCACGCTCCTGCTCTTGCGCCATCCAGTCCATCGTAGCAGCACCTTCGTGTACCTCACCTATTTTGTGGCTAACGCCGGCATAATAAAGGATACGCTCGGTTGTGGTAGTTTTACCTGCATCAATGTGAGCAGCAATACCTATGTTTCTTGTATATCTTAGATCTCTTGACATATTAATTATTGAGTTATTGAATTATTGAATTAATGAATATTTTAAATGTTCATTGAATCTCCGAAATAATGAATTACTGATTAGGTTGATATTACCAAATCAATAATTCACTAATTCAATAATTCATTAATTAGAATCTAAAGTGTGAGAACGCTTTGTTAGCCTCGGCCATTTTGTGCGTATCCTCTTTCTTTTTCACTGCTGCACCTTCACCTTTAGCTGCCGAGATGATCTCTCCTGCTAATTTCTCCATCATGGTTTTTTCGCCACGTCTGCGTGCATAGCTGATCAACCATTTCATACCCAAAGCAATTTTACGCTCCGGACGAACCTCAGTTGGAACCTGGAAGTTAGCACCACCTACACGGCGGCTTTTAACTTCAACAGCCGGCATAATGTTGTTCAAAGCCTTTTTCCAGGTCTCTAAACCATTTTCGCTGGTTTTTTTCTCAACAATATCAACTGCGTTATAGAAAATGCTGTAAGCGGTAGATTTTTTACCATCATACATCATATTATTTACAAACCTGGTTACCAAAACATCATTGAATTTTGGATCAGGAAGAAGGATTCTTTTTTTTGGTTTTGATTTTCTCATTGTTACTATCCTCCTTTAATTATTTCTTTTTACCTTTTGCAGGAGCTGCAGCAGCTTGACCTGGTTTAGGGCGTTTAGTACCATATTTTGAACGACGTTGGTTACGACCTGCAACACCAGAAGTGTCCAGTGCACCACGAATGATGTGGTAACGTACACCCGGTAAGTCTTTAACACGACCGCCACGGATCAACACGATTGAGTGCTCTTGTAAGTTGTGGCCTTCACCAGGAATGTAAGCATTTACTTCTTTACCGTTGGTTAAGCGCACACGGGCAACTTTACGCATTGCTGAGTTTGGTTTCTTAGGGGTAGTGGTATACACGCGGGTGCATACTCCTCTTCGCTGTGGACAGCTGTCCAACGCTGGCGACTTACTCTTGTCAACCAGAGCTACTCTACCTTTTCTAACTAATTGATTGATAGTAGGCATTCTTGCTTTCTTGTTTTGTTTTTCTCTATTCCCGCTGCCGCCTACATTGGCGGGCAGTTTTCGGGACTGCAAAAGTACGGAGTTATTTTATGATTTTCAAGTGGTTATACGAAAATATTTTTCAATTAATTTGATTGGCGCGATTGGGTGGGTGGTGTGGATAGTTGGTAAGCTGCTGATTGGTTATATGGAGCGAAAGATTCAGAAAGATAGTGAGTAATTAGATTGGTGGGGTTTTGGTGGGTTAGGTGAGTAGTTAATGGGTTAATTAAGTAGGTAATTTGACATGGTTGATGGTATAGATGTGATTGGCGAGCAATGGCGTTGCCTGCGGCCCAGGCTTTCCGCTCATACTGCGCAGGCCTTAGCCACAAGCCGGTATCTGCTGCAATCCTTAACGCGGCCGACGCGCTGGGGCCATTTGTTTGCACTATGATTTGTAAGATTAATTGATACATTTATTAAGGAGCGACGAGGAACCTCCTTCACTTTGGCCAGCTTGGGATACGATGGTCAAGCTAAATAGCATTATAAATGTCGAAATCTTAAAATCACGTTGTAGCACTATTTAATCTAAAATTATGGTGATATTGTATGCCTTGTTTATTAAGACCGAATTGCTACGGCCTATCCTATTTTTTTACTCCCAGCCGGAGACGTTATGTCCACCGCCATTGTCAGAGACAATGCGATCAAGGTCCTTCAGAAGACCTTATTCCCCACTGGCATGCGTTATGCCATATCAGCAGATGGTATGGCTGCTTGTTTGGATAAAGAAAGAAAACTTATTATCTACGGTCAATTGCTGGCCGACGGCAGTTTCGCTTTTTACAAACTGGTCGATTTTCCGGAAATGATCTCGCCGAAATCTTTAGCGGTGATTAAAAATCATATCGTACTCGGTGGAGAAAATAATTTAAGTTTTGGCAACAATATACGTTCACGCGAATTGGTCGCGACTTATAATCTTTTAAGCGGACAGTTTACAGCGCTGGAAATGCCCTTTCAAAAAAGTGGTAAATGTGTAGATGATCTACTCCTTAACGGCGATAGTGTGATAGCTGTGGATAATATTGTCTACCCCTATATCCTGACTTACGATTTTAAAGACCCATATGCACCCTGCCTAGTTAATACTCTACAGTTACCCAATAACGGCACTTATAAAACTATAAAAAAGGGCAGCATGTCTGCTACTTATTTAGCCTTATTATCTTCTACGCATGGAGATGCAGGAGGTGGAAAATATATTAATATCTTCCGGACGGGGAACTATCAAGATTATATCCGGCTAGAAAAATCGTTCGGATGGGAAACTAAGTCCGGAAAATATAATTGGAGCGACATTTTGATTATAGATAATTTTCTTTGTATCGCCGCTCGTGAAGACGGCATTGGCCTGTTCAAGATCGAAGAATTCCCCGGCGCAGGAGCTCCTATCATCGACCGGAGCAGTGAAGTACAGTATGCAGAGCAGGACTATAAAAAAGTACGTTACATTTCATTAAACTTAGACCAGTATGCGACAACACATAACAAAGGCGGACGCGCAAGAACGCAGGATTTTGTCAGCGCCCGTCAGACGGGGCTTTCGGGCGAAAGACGGTAAAACAATGCCAGCCGGTGCGGCTGCAGGGGGCATTACAGAATTTGCAGAAGCACAGGCCTAAAGCGTGCGAAGCGGGGCAAAGGCTGTCCGGCCCCGTGGTTTTACCGGCTTTGCAGCGCAATGGGCACAGTGCGGCAAAGAAAGCATTTCGTCTGACTTGACTTTGTTACTTTGTGTCCAAGACAAAGTAACAGCCATTCGCGGCAATTGAGCGAGGCAAGCCCGGTGCGTGAAGCGCCTATCGAAGCGACAGGCAAGTCGGCTATCTATCCGTGTATAGGTTTTTTGGCTATCGCTCAAGAGAGAAGTTCTCCTATCGTCGAAATAACAAAATGCTTAAATATCAGTATCCGTTGACCCTACATTGGTGGAGACAACACAACAAGGCAGGCGCGCAAATCTCTCAAAACAAAAATGCCCATCCAAGCCAGGACGGGCATTTAAAATTTATGGATGCGCGGGAGCTCCGGGGGGCGCAGGCGGTTTTGGCAATGCCCTCGTCGATCCGCAACCTGTGTTTAACATACCTATTACTGCGACAAGCAGTACAAATCCAAATATCTTGCTTTTCATAGGGGTAATGTTTATTGTATAATGCTGATTATAGCCTAATTGTTTGGACTACAGTTTTTTGGGTTACCTTATTAGACAAACTGTATTAAAGTTACCAATTAACCTAAATGAAAACAACCTGGCAAATTATTAAACAACATCCTATAGCTTATATAAGCTTTGTTTTGTATGGTTTGCTTTGGTGTTACGTATGGTATTCCGGGTACAAGTATAATGCCATACGTAAATCTCCCCTCCCGGCAGTTACTTGGCGAAGCGATAGCGTATACTGCCTATTGGCTATTTGGATAGACGTAATATTGATATCGGTTTCCCTTGTAAATGCCATACTCCGAAAAAAACAACGAAAATTTCATTACTCTTTTGCGTACCGATTGCGGTTTTTTTAGGAATTGTTCTGTCTAATTTTTAATGGTTTTTAAGCGGTCAGTTCGAAGTTAGTGATCCAAAAAACACTTAAAAGTCAGGAAAAGTGATCCAAATCGATCCAAACGAAAAGCTTAGTTTTATTAAGATTCTGATTATTAATCATTTACATCGAAGGAGTGATCCAATCGATCCAAATTGATACACACTCGCATGTGGATCAGTTATCAAACGCCAGGTACTTATTGATTTTAATATGCACCTTATCGCCCAACTTATATTTATCAGGCTCGTCATTCAATACCCGCAAGGTGATATCGCCTTTGTTAACCAGCAAGTCTTCATGGTTACCCTTAAACAGCACCTGTTTCACCGTCCAGTCTTTGCGGGTCCAGCTGCCGGTTGGGGCGGCCCATTCGGGGTAGATCACTACGTCTGCAGCTTTGGTACTGATACCGCATAGTGCAGCATTTGCCTGGCTCAGCACATTGCAATTGGTAAGGAGTTTGGCGGTATATAAGTTCTGGGGGGCTTGGTATAAAGTTTTCGGGTGCCCCGCTTCAATGATCTCGCCATCTTTCAGCACAATCAATTCATCGGCCATCGAGAGTACCTCGGCCGGGTCATGTGATACCATGATCACTGTTAAACCGGTATCATGCACAATCTGCCGGATGTCCTGTTGCAAGCCCTCTCTGAAAGATGTATCTACCTGGTTGAAAGGTTCATCAAGCAACAAAACTTCCGGACGGGTTATCAGCGCGCGGGCTATGGCCACACGCTGCTTTTCTCCACCACTTAAAAAGAAAGCTTGCTTACTGGCCAGTTTTAAAATATTAAGCTGTTGTAGCACCTGGCTGGTACGTTCTTCTTTAGCTGAAACATCTGTATTGGGCATTAATACAGCAATATTATCCCAAACTTTAGCATACAGGTTCAGTCCATCAGTATCCTGGGTCACCATTTTCATGGCATCGTGCCCGGGGATCAGCTTTTCTTCGGGCCCCCAGATGCGTTCGCCCTTAAATAATACGCGGCCGTCATCCGGCGACAATAACCCGTACAACAAACGCAGCAATGTGCTTTTGCCGCTGCCACTTTCGCCTATAATGGCCGTTATCTTTTGAGGCTTTATGTTCAAACTTATCCGCTTTACTCCCGCTACTCGCTCGCCGGGGTAAGTTTTACTAACTGCTAAAGCCTGCAAAAAAGACGTATCGCTCATGCCGCAAAGATAGAATGGTTTGAGTTATGGCCTGTATTTTATTATGAAAAACAAAAGGCGATCCAACTGAACCGCCTTTGCCTGATATATGTAGGGTTATTGTTTTAGAAACCAAACGTTAAACCGATCGCAAAATTTCTTAAACCTTCTTGCGCAGGGCTGTTTTCAAACATATCGTTAAAATAATATTTAGCGTACAAACCCGACCAACCGTAGCCTATGCGGGTAAAAGCGCCGTAACGTACTTTCGCAAAATGATAGTCGTCATCAAATTTCTGTTTGCCACGTTCGTCGCTGATCTGCTTAACACGAGCGTTTAACAGCAAGCCCGCTTCCGGACCAACAATAAAGCGAAAGCGTTTACCATTGCTGTATTCTTTAGTTCTAAACTCAAATGAAAGCGGCACACGCAAATAGGTTGACGAAAAGCGATTTTTGCTAAAGTGGATGCTGTCTGTAACATAAGTTAATACCGGAGCATTTCTTTGTATGGTGATGTCATTACGCAGGCGTATCAAGGTCCAGTCGAAACCCGCTGACATATACACTTTAAAACCAGGACTAAAACGATAGCCAAATTGCAGTAAATCAAAGCCTACATTGCTTGATTTCCACGAACGGTAGCTCAAAAAGTCGTTTTTTGGCGACAAGGTGAAGCTACCATTGTCAATTAAAGTAGTTAGCCCCAGATCAAACCTTGAAAATGTGAGGCCAAAATTAAAGCCCGACGATTTAGCATGGCGCTGTCTCGCAATGTTAGTTGACTTTTTAACAGTTGTAGTTGTATCGTTACCGGTGACTGTGGTGGTAGTTGTTTTTACAGTTTTAATTTGTGCAAAGCTCAGGCTTGTAGCATTGCACAATAAAGCAGCGATTATCAGACGTTTCATATTGTGTGTATTTAGATTCTATTTATATATGTTAGTTAATGTTTTCCAAGTTTAACCAATCCGAGATTTACGGCGGTAATTTTTGATCCGGCGTCATCATCATCGCTATCGCTGAACTCTATTAGCTTATCCTCGCGTTTGTCAATTTTGGCTACCAGGGCATTGATCAGACCACCCAAATTGTGTATAGTATGTTTTCTTTCCGGCTCTGCTTCCTTATTATCGGCCCATGCCATACTTTCGGGCTTTTCAGCCGGGATCGATGCAATAGCATCGATAGTTTTTGGTGTTAACCGGATATCAGGCATAACAGGCTTTATGGTAGTAGTTACCGGCCTTGTAATCTGAGCCATTAATTGCAGATTTGCGTTTACAGTTCCCTCATGCTTCACCTCATTATCTGTATTATTTACAACCGGGGCGGTTGGCGGGTTCAGCTGCGAGAATCTGCTATGCGGGCTACCGCTATTTGAAGCAACTTTTTCTACTGAAGAGTTATCAACCATTACAGATTTCTGTGGTTTCACAGCTGGTTTAGTAACAGTCTGCATCGCTGGCTTCGCTGAATCACGATAAACCAGACTCGCATAGTTGTGATGGTGCTCAGGCTTAGTATCTTTTTGAAGAAACAATAAACCGGCAGTAAACACCACCGCTATACAGGCAGCTGCACCCAGATATGAAATCATTGAGCGTTTATCTTTTTTTCCTTCCAACTCATCGGCTATGTTGTTCCAAACCATTGGCGACGGCTCCTCTTCAAAATCCTCAAGTTTTGATCTGAATATTTTATCAAAATTCTTATCCTGCATATCCATATTTTTTCTCCTCCATTTTTACAATCAAATCCCTCAAAATTGCGCGGGCCCTTGACAATTGTGATTTCGATGCACCTTCTGTTATGCCGGCAATTTCCGCGATTTCTTTATGCGAATAGCCTTCAATAGCATACAAATTAAACACCAAACGGTATCCCGGCGACAACCGTTTAATCAATACCATCAACTCCTGCGCACTCATATTTGCCATTGCAGATGGGTTAGCTGACGGCACATCGCTAATTTCGGCAATATCTACCACCTGTATTATTTTATGATGTTTACGATAATACTCTATTGAGCTATGTATCATGATGCGTCTTACCCACCCTTCAAAAGCGCCTTCACCTCTATAATCTTCCAGCTTGTTAAAGATTTTTATAAAGCCATTCTGCAACATATCTTCAGCCTCCATCCTGTCAGTCGCGTAGCGCATGCAAACACCCAGCATTTTTGAAGCAAACTGCTTATACAGCATCTCCTGAGCTTTACGTTCGCCCGCCTTGCTTCGGGTTATTAGTTCATCAATTGTGTAAGCAGGTTTCAATAACATCATTTATTGGTAAGATGACGAATAAGGACAAATGGTTGCACGGGATGATAAATATTTAAAATGATATTCTATAAATGTAGGATTACGTAGTTTGGTGTATTTATTAAATTTTATGTGTATGAGAACAAATATTGAAATAGATGATGAGTTGATGCAAAAAGCTCAAAAATATAGCAACCTTAAAACAAAAAAGGCATTAATCGAAAAAGCTTTGCAATTGTTGGTAAGTATTGATGGTCAAAAAAATTTAATAGACCTATGGGGGAAGGTTGAGATTGACGATAAGGCATTTTTGTAAATGGAAACTATTTTAGCCGACACCTCCGTTTGGATTAATATATTTAAAGGTATTGAAACAAAGGCCAGTGTTTTTTTAAGAGAGAACAATAATATACTGGTCGCTACTTGTCCGACGATCGTTCAGGAAGTTTTGCAGGGAATAGTATCTGATACAGACTACCAAAACATCAGCGAATATTTTAACGATATTATTAATTTACCATCGAACGGTTATGGTTACGCACGGCAAGCTGCTAAACTATATCGCGACCTCAGAAAAATGGCATAACTATACGTAAACCTAATAATTGTCTTATTGCTATTTATTGCGACCAAAAACAATATTGCCATTCTTCATGATGATAAAGATTTCGATCGCATAACAGAATTTAGCGATTTGATTTCGGCATTGTGATCACCTTTTCTCCCTAAATCGCTTATAAATCTTAACCGCCATCATCAATACAACGGAGAAGGCAATTATCCCTACTACACCAAATATCCAGTTAAGCGAGTTTTTCAATACCACCAGGAAAACTATGGCGAAAAGAATAAGAGTAGCCAGTTCATTCCAGAGGCGCAATTGGGTTGAGGTCCATTTGAAGATGCCTTTGCGCATCTGATTCATTTTGTTTTGGCAGATGAAATGGTAGGCAATCAACCCCACCACAAACAAAAGTTTGATATGCAGCCAACCCATTTGGAGCCAAGCCGGCATCAGGTAAAGCATCAGGATACCTGCAGCCAAAACCAGGTACATAGATGGGGTTGTGATGATCCACCACAGTTTGCGTTCCATGATCCCGAACTGTTCAGACAGGATAGTACGCGCCGGCTCGGGTTTATCCTGTGCTTCGGTATGGTAAATAAACAGGCGCACCATATAAAACAGCCCTGCCATCCAGCAGACTACAAAGATGATATGTATGGCTAATACGTATTGGTACATGTTATAATTTAATACCCACGGGTGACACCCTGAGGCACTCAAACGGCAAGCGAGAGCCTCAGTATGAAAACTTCTTTTGTTTATTGGTATTTAAATTGTTTTATCACTTCTACCGCGTACTTTACATTATCAAACGGGATGTCGGGCATAATGCCGTGGCCCAGGTTAAATATGAAGCCATTCTCTCCTCTCATGCGATCAAACAAGCGGTAGATTCTTTCTTTTATTACTTTTTTATCAGCGTATAAAATATGCGGATCGAGATTGCCTTGTACAGCAATATTTTGCGGCAAGCGCTTTTTGATATCAAGCAAATCAACGTTCCAGTCGATAGAAATAACATCAGGTTTGGTCTCGGCCATTAATGGCGCAAATACTGAACTGCCTTTGCAGAATGAAATAACCGGAATATCTTTTCTATTCAGTTTGCTAATGATCTCGGCAATGTAACGATGCGAAAATTCTTTATAATCATCCCAGGCTAAAGCCTGAGCCCAGCTGTCAAATATTTGTATAGCATTTACACCGGCAGCAATTTGCAGGTTCAAATAACCGGCAGTAACAGTAGCTATTTTTGATAACAGTTGATGCGCCAGTTTTGGCTCATTATGCAGCATCAATTTGGTGAGCTTGAAATCTTTTGACGATCCGCCCTCAACTAAATAGCTCATCACCGTAAACGGTGCGCCCGCAAAACCAATCAGCGGGATACTGCCGCTCAGCCGTTGCTGGATAACTTTTATAGCATCGGCCACATACTGCAACCTGTCAAGACAATCGGTGTTCAGGTTGTCGACGTCTTTTTGAGTACGCACCGGATTAGCAAACCGTGGACCAACGCCTTGTTCAAAACTCAGGTCGCCGCCCATAGCCTCGCCGGTAACCAGTATGTCCGAAAATAAAATCGCAGCATCTATTCCCAGCAGATCAACCGGCAACATGGTTACGTCGGCTGCTATTTCTGGTGTTTTACACATCTCCAGGAAATTATATTTGTTTTTAATTTCCCAGTATTGCGGCATAAATCTGCCTGCCTGCCGCATCATCCAAACGGGTGGGCGTTCGGTTTTCTGTGAAAATGCTGCTTTTATAAATAGTGAATCGGTCATTTTGTATATATGTAGATACGCAATACAATCGTGTATCTGTGCAATTATTTATCGGATGCCTAAAAGACGAAACGCCTTGTGTCTCTACGTTGTCTTTCTATTTTTAATCTAATTCCTGATGAAGACGCTTAATTACGTCCTTCATTTTGGCGGTTATCTTGTCCTCGTGTTTATCAGCCAGAGATAAAAAAATCTTAGCCTTTTCAAAATCATTATGGCGAATGCTTAAATTAGCTACATGCACCAATGCTGCTACATGGTCATTTATTGATCGCAACGGATATAATGCGGCAATCTCATAATGCTTTTCTGCCTCGTTAAAATCCTGCCTTTGCAGGCATATTCCGCCGTAAATAAACTCATAAAAACCACGGCGTTTCTTGCTTAACCAGTTTGGATTACTTATTTGCTGCAACAACGATTCAGCCTTATCATAATTTTTGTTATGGAAGGCTTTTGCTGCCATTATTACGGTGCCTTCTTTAAAATAACCCCATATCAGCATTAAAATAAACAACCCGACGACAGCGGCGATCTCATACACATGCCATTTGATGGCTAAAGCCATCGTAATAACAAAAGCGCCTATAACTAGTATGCGAGCCCTATTGGTAAACATTAATTAGTGCTGATCTGTAAATTTATAGCCAACGCCGCGAATCGAATGGAAATAGATCGGGTTTTTGGGGTCGGGCTCAAAGTATTTACGGAAAGTCAGGATAAAGTTATCAATGGTACGGGTTGACGGGTAAACATCATAGTTCCATACAGTTTCCAATATCTGTTCGCGCGATACGGCATCATTTCTACGCTCTATCAGCAGCTTCAACAGCATGGTTTCCTTTTTTGTTAATGGGGTAATGCTGCCATCGCCATTAACCAACTCGAATGAGTTAAAATGAATGGTTTTGTCACCAATCTTGTAACTGTTAAACTCTTTTAATTCGTCGCCTTTCAGGCTGCGTTTTACCAGGTTATTAACACGAAGGATCAATTCTTCCAGGTTAAAAGGTTTAGTTAAATAATCATCGGCGCCTTTTTTAAGGCCGGCAATCTTGTCCTCGTTCGTGTTTTTAGCGGTCAGGAACATAATTGGCACCTCTGAGTTTTCAAGTCTGATGGTTTCTGCAACCACAAAACCGTCAATCTCAGGCATCATTACGTCCAGTATAACCAGGTTAAAACGCTCTTCTTTAAATATTTGCAAAGCTTTCTTGCCATTGTTAGCAGTTGATACTTTGTACCCTTCTAACTCAAGGTTTAGCTTTATGGCTTCTAAAAGATGTTCTTCATCTTCGGCCAATAAAATTCTTTTTCTACCAGGCATTATGTTGTGAATTTAAGTAAGTGCAAAAACAACCTCAAATATGCTTCCCACAGGGCGGTTGTCCTTTACCCTGATGCTTGCCTCATGCTTATCTAAAACTTGTTTTACAATATATAAGCCAAGGCCGGTTCCTTTAGTATTGCGGGTATTTTCGCTGCCCACGCGGTAAAATTTATCGAAAATGCGGGGTTTCTCTTCGTCAGATATACCAATACCGTGATCGGCCACCTGCAGATATATCTTACTATCTTTTGAAAATAGTTTGACATCAACCGCCTCACATGGCTTTGAATACTTGATAGCATTCTCTATCAGGTTAGTTACTACTGATGTTAAAGCGAATTTGTCTCCATCGATCTCAATCTTAGGTTCAATCTCGGCATTGATAATTTGCTGATTGCCGTCACACTTGGTTATTTGTAAGCGGTTAACAATGCTATCTACCAAAACTGACAAACTAAAATGTGCTTTTGGAAAAGAATAAGACCGGTTTTCTATCTTCGACGCCAGCAACATATTCTCCACCATATCATCCAGACGCTCAATGTCAAGCAAGGCCTTATCAATAAAATCCAGTATTTGCATTTTATTCAGGTCTCTTTTCTGGATTGTTTGCAGCATCAGTTTAATGGATGCCAGCGGCGATTTTAACTCATGCGTAACCGACAACAAGAAGTTTTTCTTCTGCTCTTGCAGCTTTTTTTCACGGTTAAATGATTTATGCAGATAAATGGCGCCTACCAGGAAAACCAGCACAAACACCATACCTTCGCCCATAATCATACCCGTGCGGCCAGGCTGTGATTTTATAAGCATATACCCCCACCATATTAACTCTGCTACCGCATATGTTATTAGTGCGTAAAAGATTACAAATGAGCGTTTCATAGGTCAGCCCCTCTAAATCTCCCCCGGCAGGGGAGACTTTCAGATTTATTTTTTAAAGTTAATAACTTTCACCTAATCATTTATACCTCCCTACCGGGGAGGGTTCGGGTGGGACTATTTCTTAAATACCAAATCAAGACTATCAAATATAGCCCTTTTTGCTTTCTCCAGATCAATTTTGGTATGGGCCGATGATATAAAGCCAACTTCATAACCAGACGGGCCCATGTAAATGCCCCGGTTTAGTAACTCGCGGTGCATAACCTTGAATTTATCCATGCTGGCCGGGTCAATATCATCTGCTTTACTGATAGTTTCCTGACTGGTAAACGCGAACCAGAATATCGAACCAATACTAAATACCTTAAACTTATAACTACGCGCAGTAGCAAAACGCTGTATGGCTTCAGTAAATTCTTCTGTCTTCTTATGCAAATCTTTGTAAAAGCCCATGCGCAATAACTCGGTTAGTTGAGCAACACCCGCCGCCATAGCTACCGGATTGCCTGACAACGTGCCGGCCTGGTAAACCCCGCCATCGGGCGAAATTTGCCCCATGATCTCTGCAGAAGCACCATACATACCCACCGGTAAACCACCACCTATTATCTTTCCATAAGTAATGATATCCGGTTGTATCTGGTAATAACCTGCGGCACCTTCAAACCCTATGCGGAAGCCTGAGATCACCTCGTCAAATATTAGCAAGGTACCGTTAGCTGTACAAGTTTCGCGCAGCGATTGTAAGTATTCTTTAGTTTGCAGCAGCAAGCCATTGTTTGCCGGAATAGGCTCAATAATAACTGCCGCTATCTGATCTTTAAATTCGGCAAATGCTTTTTGCAGCGCTTCGGTATCATTTAAGCCGATAACAATCGTTTCGTCAGCAAATGATTTAGGTACGCCGGCTGACGATGTTTCGCCAAAAGTTACCAGGCCCGAGCCTGCCTTTACCAATAAGGAATCTGAATGGCCATGATAGCAGCCCTCAAACTTCAATATCTTATCGCGTTTAGTATAACCACGAGCCAGGCGGATAGCTGACATCACGGCCTCTGTACCCGAACTTACAAAACGCAGCTTTTGGATGTACTTGTTATTTTTAAGGATCAGCTCGGCCAATTCATTCTCTAATGCCGTTGGTGCGCCAAACGACATACCGTTTTGCATCGCATCAATAACTTTATCCTTAACTTTTGGATGATTATGTCCCAGGATCAGGGGCCCCCATGAGCAGCAAAAGTCAATAAACTCGTTGTCATCCGCATCCCAAATATGGCTGCCATGGCCTTTCTTAATAAACAACGGCGTCCCATAAACCGACTTAAACGCCCTTACCGGCGAGTTAACCCCGCCTGGAAAAAACGTCTTAGCCTTTGCATATAATTCGGCAGATTTTTCCCTGCTGATATCCGGTTTACCCGTGGTATTCAATGGCAGGTCATCCTCGCCCGAAAACATTTTTTTTATTGAGTCTAACATGCTCTTTAGTCAACAGACCATATCCATGGTCCATAGTTTATTTTATAATTTATTAAGCCTATGGAACTATTGACCATGGCTATGGACTGTTGGCTTATAGCCAATTATTCTCCAATACCTCTTTAGCGTGATACGTTAATATCGCTGTCGCACCCGCCCGGCGAATGCTGGTCAGCACTTCGGTTACAGCGCGTTGCTCGTTTAACCAGCCCTTCTGTACTGCAGCTTTTAGCATGGCATATTCGCCGCTAACGTTATACGCTGCAACCGGTAGTTCGGTGTCATCTTTTATCAGTTTGATAACGTCAAGGTAAGCTAATGCTGGTTTTACCATCAAAAAGTCTGCCCCTTCTTCTTCGTCCAGCCGCGCCTCAATTAAAGCTTCACGCTGGTTGGACGGGTTCATCTGGTAAGTTTTCTTATCGCCAAACTTTGGTGCAGAGTTCAAGGCATCCCTAAACGGGCCATAAAACGCGCTGGCATATTTAGCCGAATATGACATGATAGACACGTTAGTAAAACCATTATCGTCCAAAACATTGCGGATGTAGCCTACACGGCCATCCATCATATCGCTTGGTGCAATGATATCGGCACCGGCTTGCGCCTGCGCTAGCGACATCTTGCCTAATATCTCTAAAGTTTCGTCATTTAAAATATGGCCGTTCTCTACAATACCATCATGGCCATCGCTGCTGTATGGGTCCATTGCTACGTCGGTAACGACGCAAGCCTCAGGGAAATGTTTTTTCACCTCTCGTATAGCACGCAGATACAAACCCTCTTCGCGGTGACTTTCCGTCGCATATTTATCCTTAAATTCCTCGCTGATGTTCGGGAACAAATCAAACGCTTTCAGGCCTAAATTCATGCAGCTCTCAACCTCGCGCAGTAAATTATCTATCGAGTAGCGGTAGATACCCGGCATAGAAGCCACCTCGCTTTTTTGATTTTCACCCTCAACAATAAACAGCGGAAATATCAGGTTGGCCGCACTAACATGCGTCTCCTGCACCATCTGTCTGATCACTTCGCTCTTGCGATTTCTTCTTGGTCTTTGTAACATTTTTTTGTTCATTAGTCACTGTTCATTAGTTTATTTGGCCTGGCAGCTAAACGAAGCGATACCAATGAGCCATTGAATTAATGAACCAGCGAACAATCTATAATCCAAACACCGCCTCGGCCAGCCCTACTTCATCGGGCGAGAAAGGCAGCATGTATTTAACACCCATTTCTTCAAATTTTTTACCGGTTGATTTACCGATAGCGATAACTTTCTGATACGGGTCAAGTAAATTCTCGGCAAAATAAGCATCGACGTTTGAGGGGCTGGTGAACACCAGCACATCAGCTCCAGACCCTTCTACCTCATCTTCCAATACCGTTTCATAAACCACCAGATCTATCACTTTAGTATCCGCAGATAACCCTTTTTGTACACTTCGCAGTGACTCTTCTGCTCCGGGAAACAACACCTGTGCACCATTAGCAACCTTCGCAAACTCTTCAGCAATTTCGGCAGAGTCATTACCTATACCGGTAAAGTCGGCAAAGTGGCCCTGACGGCGCAGCATCTCTTCGCTGCCTGCCCCCATTACGCCAAACTTCACATCTTTAGGCAAAGCCGGGTTTAACTGGAAGAAATACTCTACAGCATTCTTGCTCGAGAAGAATATCCAGTCGACATATTTTAATATATAAGAATCTAATTTATTGATTACCGGTACAGTCCGAATCAACGAGCGGGCGTCAATCTGTATATTATGTTTTTCAAGCGCGCGTCTGAAATAACTTTGCTCAGACACTTCGCGCGAGATAAATACACTTACCGGCAACTTACGGTCGGCGTTGAATTTAGTTACTACCTGTTCCGCCAATCCGTTGGTATTGTCAGCTTCTAAAAAAACGCGGTCAGGAAACTGATCGCCCTCATCGGCTTTTGAGGTAAACACCTGGAACACGCCATCGTCCTTACGGCAATAACATCCCAAAGGCAAATGGCAACCACCGCCAAACAGCTTCAACACCGTACGCTCAACCGATAGTTCTTCGGCTACATCAGCATGATGCAGCACTTGCAGCGCTTTGTATAATTCAGTGTCGCTTTCGCGGATCTGTATAGCCAGTACACCTTGTGCAGGCGCCGGTACAATTTCGTTAGGGGTCAGTTCTTCCACATGGAACTCGCTCAGGTCAATACCCAGGCGGCTAACACCGGCCTTTGCCAGCATAATAGCGTCGTATTCTTCTTCGCGCAGTTTATTGATGCGGGTGGGCACGTTGCCACGCAGATCCTCGATCTCTAAATCGGGGCGATAGGCCAGCAACTGCGCCTTACGCCTATTAGACGAAGTACCTACAATAGCGCCATATTTAACAGACAGCTTTTGCTTCACATCCACACAATCTTTCAATATCAATAACAACTCCGACGGGTCTTCGCGCTCTGACACCGCGGCGATGATCAATCCCGGCGGGTTCTCGGTCGGCAGGTCTTTGTGGCTGTGTACGGCAAGGTCAATAGTACCTGCCAATAGTTCCTCCTCCAGCTCTTTGGTAAAAAAGCCCTTACCCTCCAGTTTATCGAAACTTAGGTTCAGGATACGGTCGCCCTGGGTTTTGATGATCTTTAACTCGGCGTTGATATTCGCTTTCGCCAGGCTGTCTTTTACAAAATTAGCCTGCCATAGCGCCAATTCGCTTCCGCGTGTTCCTATTATTAATGTTCTTTCCAAGAGGTTAATCTATTTGCAACCGCAAATTTAATTTTTTATGCCGATGGTTATAGATTTAATTAAGGATATGAAAATTGAGTGACGGATCTTTAAAAGAGTGCATGGGCGATTGAGTGCATGAGCGAGCGGTTAGAGATCAGAAATTAACCATATCATTTAGTTAAACCTGGTATTAACATCGAACACCGGATGTCCCGGTATCAAATAATGAAGGAAACATTTGATGTACGATATTCAAAACTCAATATTATTTATACTGCGATTTTCCTTGACTTAATAAATAACCGGTATTCGTTATCATCGCTACGCGAGCGCACTGATCCACGCGAATGTGTATCACTTTGGATCAGTTGGATCAATCTAAAAATTCAAGTTATTGATTATAAGGTTTTTAATTGCGTGGCCGTTTTTAAAGTGGATCAGCTTGGATCACTTTTTATGACTTTTAAGTCATTTTCGGATTTGCTCCACCCTAAAAAATTTACACTTTTAATCGTTAATACTGGATTGAATTTACACCTTTAATTTAGTATTAAAATAGGTTTACAATATGCGCCTAAGGCCTCGCAGGCGTTGAATGTACAGCCCTACCGTAGGGAACGCACCAAAAGCATCTGCATATATATATTTGAAATCTTTTTTCTCGCCTTGTCCAATTCCCCTTTCTCCGGTCGTCATTGCTCTAAAAAACATCAATAGAAAATGGAAGCAAGAATCAATTTTTTTGAAAAAGGAAGCGGCGCAATCAAAGCGCTTTTTGGATTAGGTGCATATCTGGCAAAATCGCCGGTTGAGCGTAAGCTTTTAGATCTGATCAATTTCAGGGTATCGCAAATAAATGGCTGTGCTTATTGCCTGGATATGCACTCGAAAGACCTGCGTGCCGAAGGCGAAACCGAGCAACGCCTGTACATGCTTGCTGCCTGGCGCGAAGGACCAATGTATACAGACCGCGAGCGCGCTGCCCTGGCCTGGGCCGAGGCGGTAACTAAATTGAACAATAACGATGTGCCTGACGAGGTGTTTGAGCAGGCCCGCCAGCAATTTACCGAAGAAGAATTGGTTGACCTTACACTTGCCGTGACTACTATTAATACCTATAACCGTATCAATATTGCATTCCGCGTGCCGGGAGGCAGTTACCAGGTTGGGCAGTTTGCAATGCACTGAACAGGAAAAGGCCGGTACCTGGGCACCGGCCTTTTCCTGTTCAGTATATAAGCGCAAATTATTCTTTGGCAAGATTTATGTATGTAGTTAAGCGAAACACACAACAATCATGAAAAAGATCTTACAACTTACGTTTAGCATTTTAGCACTTACATTTATTTTGCAGGCTTGCTCAACTACAAAAAGCCTGGTGGGTTCGGCACATGGCCATATTAATGGCACGTGGACATTAACTAATATCAGGTATGATGGCCTGTTGCCCGGCGCGGTACAGAATATATTTGATCAGGCACCGCCGGCAGCCTTTCTTAACAGCACCTGGAAGCTAACCAACAGCGGCAACGGCATGTACACTCTGGCTAATGGCACCTCGCAAAGTATATTCTGGAGTTATAATGACCAGGACAAAAGCAACCCGTTATTTCAGTTTAAAAAGATATACCAGGGCGACAAGGCCAAAAATATCGCCGAGGGCTATCAGCTAAATGTTGTACAAGTTGATGGCAGTTCTATGACGCTGAAATTACCGGTTGCTTTGGGCAGTAAAACAGCTTATGTTGTCTTTACGTTCAGTAAATAATTGGCGGATAACTGTCAAATCGAACGATAGCGAGATATCTATACATCTGCTTTAACAACTATGATTGCATGTGTATAGATCTCTTCTTTCGTCGAGACGCCAAAATATAATTTATTGGAATTTAATTATTGTTGATCAATATATCTTTAGCCATTACCATTGGCACACTGATATATTTTTTCTCCATATAGTTGATCACTTTTTCCAACACCTCGCGCGATTGGGCATCCATGTTAAGTACCTCGTCGGCAAACACGGTATTAAGCGCGGTGTTGCGTATCTCTTTGATCTTTTCAGGAACCTGGCGCATGGCCAGTTCAACTTTACGTTGTTTAAGCTGTACGCAAAACTCGGCAATGTTTTCTTCAATGATCGCTTCGGCATGGGTAAGCTCCTGGTAACGCTCCTGCAGGTTACGTTTGGCAACTTCGTTTAATGAGCATACTTCAATAAAATTGACCGGGAACTGCTCTAAAACTTCAGGAGCGGTATCATTAGGGATAGCCAGGTCAACTATGGTTTTTTTATTGGTGCAGTCATTTAATAACGCTGCATATACCTCGGGCGTGATAATAGGCTCGGTTGCTGATGTACAGGTAATGAGTACGTCAAAGCCTTTGTGGTATGTTTTTAAAGCATCAAGCGTAAACGCTTCCCCACTCAGGTCGGCAGCCAGTTTTTGGGCTTTTGACAGTGTGCGGTTAAACACGGCAAAGTTGCTGAATTTATGTTTCTGAAGATACTTGGAAATATTTTGGTTGGTTTCGCCTGCGCCGACGATGAGGATGCGGGCATTTGAACATAGCTTAAGGTCTTTAAGCTTTCGGTAGGCCAATGATACTACCGAAATTGGATTTTTGGAGATGTTGGTATGTGTGTAAACTTCTTTAGCTGTTTTGACGACACAGTTCATGAACATTCGTAATCCATCGCCGGTAAGGCCGGCCTCGCGGCAGTTGTCGTAAGCTCTTCGCAGCTGAGCCAGGATCTCTTTCTCTCCGACGACGAGACTTTCCAGAGAGCAGGACATTCGCAGCAGGTGGTTCAGTGCTTCACGTCCTTCGTAAATAGAGGCCGCATCAACAAACAAACCGGTATGATGCGAGCAAAGACCAATATTTAATGTCTGAATAAATTTTTGGGCAAATGCTTTGTCAACCTCTTGCGCAGTTATCATTACAAACTCAACGCGGTTACAGGTTGCAACGTAAAATAATTCAGCTATGCCAAACTCGGCTTTAACCAGGTGAAGCTTATCCGTTAAATTCTCCTCACAGATAACCAACTTTCCCAGTTCCTTCAGTTCTATCTGTTTGTGCGTAAAAGCTATTACTTTTAAATACTCCAAAGCATTTTAAATTTGACCCAACAAAAATAGCATCTTGAACCACATCATCTGTCAAGACTTTGTCATACAGTTGTATTTAGAATGTTTATAAATAAACACCGTGTTTATAATTAAACATCTGTTTAAATAAAAAAAACATAACCTAACCAATAAATCAGCCGTCAAAATTATAAAAATGGCAAAAAGATTTTATTTAACAATCTCATTTCCGGTTACTTACTCACCTTTGCTTATTATTCTTTTTATCCGGCAGCTTACATTAGTATCATTTTGCCTTATACCCAGCTCCACATATTATCCCGTTATTTATCACGAATTCTTGAAATTTTATTTTGAATCGCTTTAATCAGATACGTTTACGCTTGGTACTCCGGTTGCCAGGGGATGAATGATTTGTAAGCTGTGTTAATTATTTGAGCAGACAAAATGTAACAAGCCGGCCTAAAAATGGCCTATTATTTGGTTGCTATAACCTATTGTGGTAATATTGACTATCTGCAATGATTAAACAAGAACACTTTACCTTACCGGGCAGCAAAGGCAGAGCCATGTTAATGGACCTGACCTATGACAGCCGGCATAAAACAGCACCGCTGGTTATCTTTTCCCACGGTTTTAAAGGTTTTAAAGACTGGGGAACGCACAACCTGGTTGCACGGCATTTTGCGCAAAATGGCTATCGCTTTTTAAAATTTAACTTTAGCCACAACGGCACTACACCTGATAACCCGGTTGACTTTACCGACCTGATAGCGTTTGCTGATAACACCTTCAGCATTGAGCTTGACGACCTGAATACGGTAATAGATTTTGCCTGCAATGGCACTGCTATACCACGCACTCATCATGTTTATTTGATAGGGCACAGCATGGGCGGAGGCATCAATATCATTAAAACAGCCGAGGACAAGCGCGTCAAAAAGCTGGTGACCATGGCATCTATATCCAACTTTCATAACCTCTGGCCAAAAACTGCCGAACAACAATGGAGATTGCAAGGAGTAATGTACATGCTTAATAGCCGCACTAACCAGCAGATGCCGTTAAAATCGACTTTGCTGGATGACCTGGAGCGCAATCCGGGTCGATTAGATATTCCAGCAAAGGCTATGCAAATTACCCAGCCGTGGCTTATTGTACATGGCACCGAGGATAAGACCGTCCCCCTTAGCCACGCAAAAGAATTGCACAAAGCACAACCAAGTGCGCGACTTTCTGTTATAAAAGGCGCCGACCATACCTTTGGCGGCACGCATCCGTATGCTAAAAACAGCTTGCCGCCGCATTTACTTGATTTTTGTGAGCAGGCTATTGAATTTCTTAATAAATAACTAAACCAAAGGCTAAACCCCATAGCCGGCATTTACATTAATACCAATCATGGGCATATCTCCATCCAAAAAACAAGGGCGCAAATACCTTAATACTATAACCACCGGCGAAGTTAAATCGGGCGATATTATTCCGCTGCTTAAAGCGTATGCCACCAACAAAGCCGAAGTTGTCCCTAAAAAAACATTGGGGCCTTTCAAAACGGATGTATCTGTTTATCAAACGCCGCCTAAAACCGGCTTACGTATAACCTGGGTAGGGCATTCAAGTTTATTGATTGAAATTGACGGCCGCACCATTTTAACTGACCCGGTTTGGAGCCGGCGCGTGTCCATGACGCAATTGATGGGGCCTAAGCGATTTTTTAAGCCGCCGATAAAATTAAGCGACCTGCCGCCGCTGGATGCGATCATCATTTCGCACGATCATTATGACCATCTGGATAAGGCTACTATAGCTTTTTTTAAAGGCACCACAATTCCCTTTTACTGCTCGTTGGGCGTGGGCAGGTACCTGGAAAGGTATGGTATTGTTAAAAATTACATCAGCGAGTTAGATTGGGGCGATAGCGTAATGATTGATCATGACATGGTGATCACCGCCACGCCGGCTCGACATTTTTCGGGTCGTGGTATTTTGGGCAGGAATGAAACTTTATGGTCGTCGTTCGTGATCAGGGGGCCTAAGCACAATATTTTTTACGGGGCCGACTCGGGATATTTCCCCGGCTTTAAAAATATAGGTAAAACTTTTGGTCCGTTTGATTTAGCCATGCTGGAGATTGGCGCTTATGGCGATTACTGGCCTGACATCCACATGGGGCCCGACAAAGCGTCGAACGCATTTCTTGATCTGAAAGGCAAACTAATGATGCCTATACACTGGGGGACTTTTAACCTGGCATTGCATGATTGGTTTGAACCTATTGAAAGGCTACAGACCTACGCTCAACAAAAAGATGTTGACTTGTTTGTGCCGGCACCGGCCGTGCCTACCGAAGTTAACGGGCCCTATAATTCATATTGGTGGATGGCTTATTTAAGTGATATAAAACCATCCGAAAAATATGATCTGTGATATAAAAGTCATCTTTTTAGTGCAAATTATTGCAACAAATTAATTAATTTATTATTAATTTAACAACGATTTAGCTTTAAAATTCGTAATTTGCAAAAAAGTTAGATGGAGATATGGAACGAGTAGCAATAGTTGCCTATAAGCCGAACCCTGGCAAAGAGCAAGCGCTACGAGCGCTGATAAAGAAACACACGCCCTGCTTAAGACAAGCCGGGCTCATTACTAATAAAGAATCATTTGTATTAGAAACCAAAGATGGAACGATAGTTGAAGTTTTTGAGTGGAAGTCTGAACAAGCTATGAAAACTGCGCACAAACATCCGCAAGTGCAGCAAATGTGGCGCGATTATGCGGAAGTATCTACTTACACGCCATTAAACCGCCTGCCCGAAACCGGAAAACTATTTGCCGATTTTGCGCCTGTTGGTTAAATTCCTCTGTCGCGGATAAAAGTGTTTTTCACCAGGCCGCCGGCATAGATATCTGTTGATTCATGTTTGAATTTAAGCTGAGCGCTATCGCCGAATAAGGGTATCCCTCCGCCTAAAACAATAGGGATGGTAGTAATGATCAGCTTGTCGATCATGTCCTGCGCCAGGAAGCTTTGAATGGTTTTACCACCGTCGACATATATATTATTTATCCCGCGCGCATTTAGCTGAGATAGCACATCTTTCAGGTCGCCTTTTATTAATCCGGCTTTTGCGGCCCATTTGCCCGACAATGCCGTTAAGGTATTACTTAATACAAATACCGGTACCGGATACATCCACGTATCAAAGTCATTTACCGTTTCAAAGGTATGCCGGCCCATAATGAGCGCGTCGATGCCTTTGATAAAATCCGAAAAACCATAGTCACTGCCTTCAGGATTAGGAAACTCTATAAGCCACTTGATATCCCCGTCTTTGCCAGCGATATAGCCGTCAATACTGGTTGCGATGTAGACGATGTTTGACATGGGTTAAAGGTAATTATAAAACCCTGTCATTACGACGAGGAACGAGGAGAAATCTATGCACATGTACAAATCCGAAGACGGTGCATAGACCTCTCACTATTGTTCGATATGACCATAAGAAAGGGCTTACCCTTCTACCGGCTCGATCCAATTGCCATCCTCACGGATAATGCCAATCAGTTCATCAAGCGCGTTGGCTGCGCTGATGTTTTTCTTAACGGCTTCTTTACCACGGTAAAGGGTAACCTTGTCGGTACCCGAGCCCACATAACCGTAATCGGCATCGGCCATTTCACCCGGGCCGTTTACGATGCAGCCCATAATTCCGATTTTCAATCCTTTAAGATGGCTGGTACGGCTGCGGATCATTTGGGTAGTAACCATTAGGTCAAACAATGTTCGGCCGCAGCTGGGGCATGATATGTATTCTGTTTTTGAGATACGTGACCGGGTGGCTTGCAGAATACCGAAAGCAGTAGAGGTGATGACTTTGGTTTCCACCTGCACCGTGTCGATCCATATACCGTCGCCGAAGCCATCTATCAGTAAAGCGCCCAGATCTGTTGCCGCGTATAACTGTAAGTTCTGAGTCCGAAGTTCTATGTCTTCAGTCTCAAATGCATATGTTCGTTTGATGATCACGGGCACATCAAGTCCAAGTTCTTCCATTTTAAAGAAAAACTGGCGCTGATCGGCCATACCATGCAGTGCATCGGTCTCCAAAACAAAAACCAGTGAATTACTGAACGGCAATGACCCAAAAGCATCCGAATCAATGTCGGCGGGCTTTAAACGTACCAGGTTTAGGGCTGACGATCGGTCATCCGCCTCAATAAATTCCTGCAAAGTAAATACGGGGTGACAAAGCGTTTTGCTGGTCAGCTTTTTCCAGGTATTATAATTATAAAGTTGTTTTAAGTTAGACGGCAGGTTAAACGACGGCAATTCATCGCCAAAATAAACAAAATCAACCGACTGCTCAGCCATGTTGTATTTATCCAGCATCGGAGCGTAAATGTAACCTGCGTCATTCAATACAGCGGCGTCCTTCAGATTGGCTTTCGATAGGTCGACTACTACACGCGGCACCATGTGCCCGCCAATGAAGGCATTTGCCTCATAGGTTTGGCGTTTTTTGTAGAGATAAGCTCCCTCTGCATCTCCCCCGGTTTGGGAAGCCTCTTTAGTGGCTTGACTATTTAAAACGCTCGCTTGCGGTGAGGGTTTGGGAGAGGCTGCTTTCCGCTCCGAATATCTGTTCACCAATGCAATAGCCACCGGTGCTTCGGCCTCAGGTTCTTCGGTCAGGGACACACGGACGGTGTCGCCAAGCCCGTCCTCTAACAAGGTACCTATTCCTACAGCCGATTTAATACGACCATCTTCGCCATCACCGGCTTCAGTAACACCCAGGTGTAACGGATAGTTCATGCCTTCGGCTACCATGGTCTCAACCAGCAAGCGATAAGCTTGCACCATAACCTGCGGATTACTCGACTTCATCGATATCACCAGGTTATAATAGTTCAGCGTCTCGCACATCCGCATAAACTCCATAGCCGACTCAACCATGCCCTGCGGCGTATCGCCATAGCGGCTCATGATCCTGTCGCTTAAAGATCCATGGTTTGTGCCAATGCGCATAGCGGTGCCATACTCTTTGCACACCTTGACCAGCGGCGCAAACTTTTGATAAATGCGCTCCAGTTCGGCGCGGTATTCTGCATCGGTATAATCTATCTGGTCAAATTTCTTTTTGTCGGCATAGTTGCCGGGGTTAACACGCACTTTTTCTACTATGCGGGCCGCTACCTCGGCAGCGTTAGGTGTAAAATGAATGTCGGCAACCAAGGGCGTATCATAACCACGCTGACGCAGTTGCTTCTTTATTTCAGCCAGGTTTTGCGCTTCTTTAATGCTTGGGGCAGTGATACGAACCAGTTCGCAACCGGCGTTGATCATGCGGATGGACTGCTCGACCGTACCGATGGTGTCCATGGTGTCGGTAGTGGTCATGCTTTGTATACGGATAGGATTATCGCCACCCATAGCCAGATCGCCGATCATTACCTCGCGGGTAACGAAACGAGAATATTCTGTTAACGAGTTACAATAACGGCCGGGCAATAATTTTAAAGCAGAAACATCCATGCAGGTAAAAAATAATCTGACGCAAAATTACGAATATGTTGTTGCAGATACGGGTAAAAATTAAAAGTATCAGCCAATAAACACTATTTATTACCTTTCGATGTATTTTTGTAACCGACATGAACGAAGAATATTACATAATTGAACGCGGCCTGAAAAAAGGCCCATATACTTTCAGTGAGATCATGCAGATGGATATTGATATCCATACCGAGGTTATCACTGCCTCGAACGACAAAACTCAGTATGCATCAGAGCTGTCAGAGCTTAACGAATACTTTGAAAGCAAGGGTATTTACTTCCCTACCGTGGATAATTTAGCCGGCTTCGGTAAAAGGGCGGGCGCTTTTTTTATTGATTACGTAGGCTGGTACATCCTGCTGTCGAATATCATTTTGCGCACCAGCATTGTAGCATTACCGGCAGCATACCGATTCGGCGACCCGGTTCCGCCTGAAATGTTAAAGCTTTCATTACTGATGCTTGGCTCTTTCTTAGTATACAATACTATCTGCGAGGCCACCGGTTTGAAAGGCAGCTTTGGCAAAAAGATATTAAGATTAATGGTAGTTGATATTGATGGGCAACGCCTGTCTTTCGCCCGCGCTTTCTTGCGCAATTTGGGCGTGGTATTATCTATTACCATCTGGATACCTTTTTTAAGCGTGCTTTTTAGCGAGCATCGTCAGGCGTGGTATGATAGCTGGGCTAAAACCTATGTTATAAAAACCAATTAAGGTTGAGAGATTAGTATCTCTTAACCTTAATATCGGCCATGCCGCCGCTGATCTTTATAAACATCTTATTTTTTGCAGCACTGAAACCAGGAGTTTCATAGGTGTTGTCAGCCATTTTGGCGAAGCCGTCAAAAGTAGTTGATGACAAGCCGGTACTGCTTTTAATATGGCAGGCCGCAGTTGCAGGCACACGTATGGTAACGTCAGACATCCCCGTGGCCACATCTACATTGGTTATTGCCAGGGGCTGACCCAATTTTACGTCGAATGCTGCTGCGCCGCCGGCCAGTTTAACCGAGCGTATTTTAAATTTAGATAAGTCGAAATCTAAACTTGTAGCCCCGGTTTTAACATTGATGTTCCACTCCGGGTTTGGGTTTAATCTAAAAGTAGCCGAGTTGGTGCGGCTGGTGTCTTTGCCTTTATCATTGTCGTCATCAAAATTGAAATCTAAATCATGATGGCCGCGCATATTAAAGTTCAGCGTATAAACAGAATCCTGGTTAGAATGAGTAAATACGTATCGTCCTTTAAATTCTTTGGTCGATGCGCTAAACAATTGGCTGGTAGTATCGCTTAAACGATATACCGTTCCGCCACCGCTAATATTAAGGGTTGCCACTCTGGCGTCTGCCGCAAAAGGTGCATTAAATTCGCTGTTTCCTTCAACCTTAGTTACTCCGGTTTTACCGCTGTCATCGTAGTCGTCATCATCATAATAAGAGAAAGCCGGAAAAGGCGAATTATAGCGACCAAAGTTGCCAAACACAATCAGCCCAAAGCCTACGATAATTACCGCTAGTTTTAGGGTTGTTGCCCAAGCAGATCTGTTATTGGCAAATATCAGGTTGATACCGCCAATTACAATGAATATTGGCCACAGGTGGAAAAAATTACCCCAATGAAAGTGAATTACGCCATAGTTGTGCAGCAAAAATGCTGTCCCTATTAATATCAGGACTACGCCCGGAATTATTTTATCGTTTCTCATGATCTTAATTTTTTGTGATTATTCAGTTGGAGGAATATCCTCTGTTTTATCTTCGGTTTTTGTTTCGGCTGCCGGTTTGTCACCAGCGTTCCAGTCTGGCTTTTCCCACGGTTTAACTTCTCTGCGCGAAAATAACAGCAAAGCACCAAGTGCTATCAATACTAGTGGCCAAAGGCGGTCAAACTCCCAGTTAGGCAGCAGGTCGAAATTATCAAGCAGGAAAAAAGTGCCAAAGGCTACCAGCGCCAGGCCAACTACCATGCCTGCGTTCGACTTTCGTTTAGGGGCAAACGGCATATCGCCGGCATTACTAAACGGACTGTTGGGTACCATGTAATCTACCGGTCCGGTTTGTGGCGGCACGGTATAGTCTACCGTCGGGTCAAAACCCGGGGCATTAAAGGGATAAGCGATTCTTTTTGGCATAACTATCCATAGGATGATATAGGGTAGAATACCACAACCATGTAACACTAACGACACCAGAAATATCGCCCTTATTACAGTGACATCAATATTTAAATAATTTGCTAAGCCCGCGCATACACCTGCTATCATTTTGTGCTGCTGGTCTCTTTCTAATTTTCGTTCCATAATCTTAATTTTTGAATCAGTTTATAGTTGCCCTTTTGCGGGTTTAATAATGATTTGGTCGACATTGGCGCCGACACTCATTTTATATATATTAATAATTGCCGATGCTATGTCTTCAGGTAAAACCATCAGGTCTTTGTCTACCTGTTGGCCCTTCCATGAGTCGGTTAATGTTGAGCCCGGAATCACGGCAGTTACTTTTATTCCGTGCTCCTGCATTTCGAGCCTCATAGTATTTGTGAGACTTAGCAAGGCTGCTTTTGTTACACTGTAAATGCCTGCCTCAACCACCGGATTCAATGAAGCCACCGAGCAAATATTGAAGATATGACCCCGGCCGGTTGCTATCATCTCTTTACCAAAAAAACGGTAAAGCTCATAGGCAGGCATCAGGTTGGTATCAATCATTTTGCCGAACAGCCCTTGTTCATCATCTAATATTTTGGAGTATTTATACATACCCAGGTTATTGACGATGATAGATATTTGGCCTAGCTCCCGGCGTGCGCCTTCTGCAAATTGCAACAACTCTTCGCGTTTGCTGCCGTCGGCTACAGCAGTAAAAATCTTTATAGCCGGATTGATCTGCAGCAGCTCTGTTTTAAAAGTTGCCAGATCATCCGCATTGCGTGAGTTTATAGCCAGGTTGACGCCCTCGGTGGCAAAGGCTATTGCTATTGCCCGGCCCATGCCTTTAGTTGCTCCGGTTATTAAAGCACTTTTCATCCCTATTATTTGTTTTTTAGCGGTGCTGAAGCTATCATGATCTGTATCAGTTTCGGTGTGTTAACTGCAGATCATAATAGTTTTCATGATCTAAAAGTAGATATATTTAAAATATACCGCTCACAGAAATCGGGGAATGGGGGCGAATAGTCGGTGAAAATGCCTTTGGATGGGGTGGCGTTTTGTGTAATACATTTTTTGGTACTATCTTCAGCTTTGTTTTATTAGTGATGTTTAGAACCTTATTACTTGTTTTACTGGGGATATGCATGCTTCAGAATGTCCGGGCGCAAGACAGCGCGAAATCTGATACGCTTAAATATTATTTTGATATTAATGATATAGAGACCTCAAAGGAAATTGCTGATCATTCTATTTTTATTTTGCCTAAAAGTGAAAAAGATGGGGGGCTGTATCCAATAATAGGATACTATAAAGGTGGTAACGTAAGTTTAACAGCCTTTTTAAAAACACCGGCCTTATCTAATAGATTTGAAGGCTTGGCTACCAGCTATTATCCCAACGGTAATAAAAAACGTATTGTAACCTATCAAGATGGTGAAATTATAGGCGAGTTCACCGATTTTTTTTCGAATGGAAAACGTTCAAGAGTAAGTTTTTTTGATAAAAACGAAGATGGAGAAAGACAGAGCAATGTTACCGAATTTTACATGAATGGTGGGTTTAAGGAGATATACAGGTATAATGCAAAAACAAGAAAGGGCATTTCTACTAAATATTTCCCTAATGGTAATATTTATTTGATCAGAGATCTTTTCTATGCTGTGGCCAACAATTACATTGAATGCAGAGATTCGACGGGTACAGTGCTGGCAAAACACGGTAATGGCAAGCTAATAGTATATACCAATGATTTTAAAACTGCTATTAAACAGATAAAACTAAAAGACGGAGAAATATCTGGTAATTGGCAACCTATTGTTGATTCAACAGCGGAAGCGCGTTTTGATAAAACAGGACCTGCTGAAAAGCTGGCACCTAATATGCCGTATTTTAATAACGCAGATGCGGCGCTTGAAAGAACCATTGTTTATCGTGGGGCCAGATTCAATTTTGTAAATTTTGTTGAAGATAATTTCGAGTATCCAAAAGAGGATCTCAAAAATAAAATCGAAGGCGAAGTTGATTTAACTATGATTGTTGAAAAAAATGGTGCCCTTACGCATATAAAAATTGCCCATACTATTAGTAAAGCATTAGCTGACGAAGTAACCAGAGTTGTACAACTATCTGCACCTTGGGGAGCCGGTAGGTCGGCCGACGGTACGCCGGTACGAATTCAAACCAGCATTGGTTTTAAATTTGTTTTTAAAGCCGATACCAGAGGTAAAATGGTTCCTAACGTTATTGTGTATGTTGACTCAGATATTAGTCCAGTTTTAGTCGATTCTCTATATAACAGATCAGATTCCACTTTTTTTGTCGGCAACGTTGATATAAAGCCGCAATTTCCTGGTGGTATAGCTGAAATGAGGAAATTTTTGAGTGTTAGTTTGCGCTACCCTATTGAGGATATACAACAACATCGTGAGGGTAAAGTTTATGTTCAATTTGTAATTGAAAAAGACGGACATGCATCGAATATTCATGCTATTTCTGGCCCGAGTGAAACCATGAAAGAAGCCGCAGAAAAAGTTATAAAACAATTTGCTGGCTGGATACCTGGTTCAATAAATAATAAACCGGTACGAGTAGTGTTCACACTACCTATTAATTTCAAATTAACCGGAACTGATACATTAGTACAGGTTAAGGTAGAACATATGCCAGAATTCCCAGGAGGGCTCCAGGCCTTTGTCGATTTTTTGGGCAAGAATCTACACTACCCGGCAGCAGCCAGAGACCGTGGCTTATCCGGGCGTGTGTATGCCACATTTGTTGTTGAAAAAGATGGCACACTTACAGATTTTAAAGTTTTTAGGTCACCCGGTAGAATTCTTGAGAACGAAGCCATAAGAGTTCTAAAAAAGTCGCCCAAATGGCAACCCGGAACTCAGGATGGCAAGCCTGTAAGGGTGTCGTTTACCGTTCCGATAAATTTTAATCTTGAGGAAGATGCAGCAGGCATTATGAATCCTTATCATCACGACGTTGTGTTTGAACAAGCTCTAAACAATTAACCCCTTATTCCGTTAAAATACTACATTTAAAACAATCGGTTACAAAAAGTAAATGTATTTTTAACCCGGTTTTACTTATGATAGCATGTTTAATAGTTTAGGCAAGTACATACTTTTATTGCGTTTAAGCTTTCGCCGGCCTGAAAAATTTGGGGTATACTGGAATGAAGTAATGCGCGAGATGGTCTCTATTGGTTTAGGGTCGTTAGGTATTATTGCCATCATTTCTGTATTCATCGGTGCGGCAACTACCATACAGGTGGCCTTTCAGTTAAGCAGCCCGCTGGTGTCTATGAGTATTGCCGGAAAAATTGCGCGCGACTCGACCATTCTTGAATTTAGCCCAACCATTTGCGCACTGGTATTGGCGGGCCGTGTAGGCTCGAGCATAGCCTCGCAGATAGGCACCATGCGCGTAACCGAACAAATTGACGCTTTAGAGATCATGGGCGTAAATGCTCCCGGCTACCTGATATCGCCCAAAATTATTGCCAGCATGAGCATGATACCACTGCTGGTTATTGTGTCTATTACTCTTGGTATAGGCGGTGGCTATCTGGCTTGTGTTTTATCGGGCGATATTACTCCTGATGATTACCTCATTGGTGTACGCGACGGCTTTGATGGGTTGACTGTTCAAGTGGCCTTAGTTAAAGCTGTTGTTTTCGGATTTATTATTGCGTCTATTTGTGCCTATCAAGGCTTTTATACTTCGGGCGGCGCCCTTGAGGTTGGCCAGTCGTCAACCCGCGGCGTGGTTTACAGCTGCGTTATGATATTATTTGCCGATCTGGTGATAACCCGTATGATGCTATGATCGAGATTAAGGATATCTATAAAACATTTGGCGAAAACGAAGTACTGAAAGGCATATCAGCCAGTTTTGAGCAAGGTAAAAATAACCTTATTATAGGAGGGTCCGGATCGGGTAAAACAACTTTACTTAAATGTATAGTCGGTTTACATGAACCTACCAAAGGTGCCGTATACTTCGACAATGAAAACTTTACCGAAATGGATTTTGAGCAGCGGGTGCCAATCCGAACGCACATTGGTATGTTGTTTCAAAACTCGGCCTTGTTTGACTCAATGACCGTGGAAGAAAACATTATGTTTCCGTTGAACTTGTTTACCGGCCAATCGCATGCCGAAAAACTGGAACGCGCTAACTTTTGTCTTGAGCGCGTTGACCTGGCCGGAAAAAACAAGCTTTATCCTGCTGAGTTGTCGGGTGGAATGAAAAAACGCGTGGGTATTGCAAGAGCTATATCCATGCAACCTAAATACTTGTTTGTCGACGAACCTAACTCGGGGCTTGACCCTAAAACGTCTATATTAATTGACGACCTGATCAATGAGCTTACCCAGGAGTACAATATGACCACCGTTGTTGTTACGCATGACATGAACTCGGTGATGGGGATAGGCGAACATATTATTTTTTTGCACAACGGCGAAAAATGGTGGGAAGGCAGCAATAAAGAAATTGCAAAAACCGATAACAAAGAATTGAACGACTTTGTATTTGCCAGCAAATTTATGCAGGCGGCGCGCACCAAGCTATAAGTACCTCTTTTTCCGGGCTATTTAACCAGAGTATATTCCCCCCAACAGTCGGTAGTATTTAACGCGCTGATATAGGAGTTGGCCAACTTGGCGTCTTTTACAACCATCTGCGTGACAGTGCCGTCGGCATTGCGCATAATGGATATACCAGGCACAAAATCTATCTTGGTTTCATTAAACCTGATGTTATAATTAAACGACGATTGATCTTGAATGGAAAGGCCCAATAATTTTAGGTTGATGGACATTTCGAGCGTGTAAGTTTTTTTATTATTAAACGCACTATGGCCTTTGATCCCGTCTTTGTTGTAAACCGATATCAACGTATCTTCATCACCCTGTAAGCCGCTCAGCCTGATAAATTTAGCTTTATTGTTTAATGCCGAATTACTTGCTTTAACTAATGAATCCATTTTTGCATCGGTGTCGGGTGTGCCGGTCTTTATATCAAACATGGTATTAAGACTTATCACCGGTGCATCCTGGATATTAAAAACGGGGTACGTAACAGACGCTGCTCCTGATACGGATCTTTTAACCTTATTGATTATTAATGATACCCCACCATTGATCATTTTGTTAATCACCTCCTTATGGTCTGAGCTTACCGTAAGATACAGCTTATTATCGTCATTTGACAACGTATATGATGCTTGTATAGCGTGGTTATAAGCCTGAAGCTCATTGTTCCACTCGGAGGCTTTGCCATCAACTTTGATATTGGCAGGCGCCCTTAAACCGCCTTTTTGGATATTGGGTAATTTTTGAGCATTGGCAAAAGCCGACAATAACAGCGCCGGCAATACTAGCCCGAACAGTTTACAGTTAGATATTTTCACGATTGCGGAGATAATTAGTTATACTAAATTTACTACTATATGATAGTATAAGCAAATAATTATCGCAGATAAATCTGCGATACTATCGCCGCAAATTGTATTGGCAAAAAACTACTTAGCCAGGGTATACTCTGCCGAAAAACTTGTCGGGTTAGCAAAGCCAAGATTATCTGGCCCGGCATACCCAATATTCACCCGGCTACCATCGCCTGCTATGTAATATAGCCGGTTATTGTCGCTCTGAACTTCGCCCGGAGGGCCATTTACCTGTAATGTATATTTAAAAGTGCCCGGTTTATCGGCTGCAAACTTGATGTAACTAAGCGGTATCGCGAGCTCAAAGGTAAAAGTAAGCTTTTTATCAAATTTGGCCGCAGCCTTAAAACCCTCTGTATTAAATACAGATAATGTACTGTCGGGAATAGTTGGCTCGCCAATTACACCTATAATTTTCAATCTTGAAGACATATCAGCATTATAGGTATTCATTACAGAGTCGGCCATAGCGTTGTTTACGGTTGTGTCCTTTACTTCATCATACGGGGTTCTTAAATTATAATAAGGCGGCCGCTCGGTTTTACCGTAAGCCGGGAAAGTAACCGCCAGGCCGTTTTTATTCTGCTTAGGGTCTGCCACGATAGTTAGCGTAACACCATTTGAGATGATCTTTCTAATGATGCGGCGCTCGTTGGACTGCACCGTAAGATACAACTTGGTAGCACTGTTTGACAGTGTATAATATACTTCGGTAGTGCGGTTAAATGCCTGGAATTTATTGTTCCATTCAGTTGTTTTGCCATCAACTTTTATGTCAGCAGGTGCAAACACACTTGCGGTTTGAACTTTGGGTAACTTTTGTGCAGTTGCAGTTATAGTTATCAGTAAAGCCGGCAAAAGCAGCTTGAAGTTTTTTGTAGTTATCTTTTTCACACAAATCTGTATTGGTAAATAAAATTACAGATCATCTCTTTGGCATAAAAATTTTTTAGCTATTCTATCAAATATGTTACCCGGTGGCCTGATACGCTTTTTCAGAAATAGTAAAGGCCAAAGCCTGATTAAGTAGGGCTGAATGCCTATATTTGCGCTACAAGCTTATACTGATAAAATTCGCTAAACAGCAATGATTCAACTACTTACTCCCACCTATTGGAAAGATTACGAACTGATTGACTGCGGCGATTTTGAAAAATTGGAGCGCTTTGGCAACTTGATTTTAATACGACCCGAGCCGCAGGCAGTCTGGAATAAAATTTTGCCTCAATCTGAGTGGCAGCGTTTGCATCATATTCGCTTTAAAGGACGCTCAGCTACATCGGGCGAATGGATCAAGAAAAGCCCATCAACTCCTGATCGTTGGCATATCGAATATAAAAACCCTGAGGCGGCCATTAAATTCAGGTTGGCGCTTACCTCGTTTAAACATGTTGGTATTTTTCCCGAACAGGCTGTTAACTGGGACTATATCTCACAGAACATAAAAAAATTTAAAACGCCAAATGCAAAAGTGCTTAACCTTTTTGCTTATACCGGCGGCGCATCATTAATTGCCCGTGGCGCAGGTGCCGATACTACGCATGTAGACTCTATCAGGCAGGTAGTTACCTGGGGAAATGAGAATCAGGAGTTATCCGGCCTGAAAGATATACGGTGGGTAGTTGAGGATGCGCTGAAATTTGTAAAACGCGAACTAAAACGCGGAAAGAAATATAACGGCATTATCCTCGATCCGCCGGCTTACGGACATGGCCCCAATGGCGAAAAATGGAAGCTGGAAGATCATATCAATGAAATGATGCAAGACGTAGTTCAACTACTTGACCCCGAAGAACATTTCCTGATATTGAATACCTATTCGCTTGGTTTTTCGGCAGTTATAGTCGAAAATCTCATTAAAAGCGCATTGCCTGAAGTGGAAAATCTGGAGATAGGCGAACTTTATTTACAGGCAACATCAGGCATTAAATTACCATTAGGCGTATTCGGTAAATTTTATAAACACAAATAGGCATTTTGTGGATAATTTTAGCTTATCGGGTAAATTAAATCATGTTACTTTGCAGCTTGGATAAGACCTCCTGGCCTATACTTCACAACGTTGTAATAACAAGCAAACAAACTTATTAAATGAAAAATATATTTTTATCTGCACTATTAATGCTATCATCGTTAGGGCTGTTCTCTAACTGCACGCAAAGTAAACCCGGAGCGCCGGAAGCTAAGGCAACAGCGAAGACTGCAGCCACTGCCGGCGAGAATGCTGAAACTGCTGCCGAAGACACCACCACTAAAGTAGTTTATCCACCGATAGATAAAAAGTTATATGATTCATTAATGAAACGGCTGGCTCATGGCGACACCACCGGTAAGTGGCCTGTTAAGAATGCGCCTTATCCGCTGCCTGGAGCCATTTTGCCATTTAAACGCGTAATTGCTTTTTATGGAAACCTGTATGCTAAAAAAATGGGCATTTTAGGCGAACTGCCTCCAAACGAAATGCTGGCCAAGTTAAAAGGCGAAGTTAAAAACTGGCAAAAAGCCGATCCGCAGACACCGGTACAACCGGCTTTACACTATATAGCAGTGGTAGCCAGCGGTAGTGCAGGCAAGGATGGTAAATACCGCAACCGCATGCCGTTTAAACAAATAGACAGTGTATTAGTGTTGGCAAAAAAGGCACATGCTATTGTATTTTTGGACGTACAGGTTGCTTTGAGCAATATACACACAGAGTTGCCACTGTTAGAGAAATACTTAAGCATGCCGCAAGTACATTTTGGTATGGATCCTGAATTCTCGATGAAGGACGGCAGCCTGCCGGGCAGGAAGATCGGTACTTATGATGCTGCGGATGTTAACTATGTTTCAGGGTATTTGGCTGGTTTGGTTAGAAAATACAACCTGCCACCTAAAATTTTGATCGTTCACCGCTTCACTAAAAAGATGCTGACTAACTATCAGAACATCAAACTACGTCCCGAAGTTCAGTTGGTAATGGACATGGACGGCTGGGGTGAGCCCGACCTGAAAGAAGGCACCTGGCGCTATTTTATTCATAACGAGCCTGTACAGTTTACCGGCTTCAAATTATTTTACAAAAACGACATCAAAAAGGCGCCTCATCACATGTTGACACCAGAGGAAGTATTAAAGAAAAAGCCTTACCCTATTTATATTCAGTACCAATAACTGGATTGCTAAGAAAAAATAGAAGCCCTTCGAGTTATCGAGGGGCTTTTTGATTAGTCAGGATTTATTTACTGATGAGTTTCTTAGCGTCGATCTTATCAAAATCCAATTCATCGTATTTCTGGAAGGCTGAGCGGTTAACAATAACAGGATAATTATTTACACCTTGCCGCGGAACCATTAATTCTGCCTCATCACCTATGATCCAAACCGACAAACCTGTTTTCGGATCAATATTGTAGACATTAACGTCGCCGAATGCAGTGTCTTCTGTTTCGGGATAATGCGTGGTTTTTATAGTAACCCATTTACTACTGTTGCGTTTGAAAGATTGCATTGCCACAGGCGTATAACCGTCACCAAAATAATAGGGCATTAATAAGGAATCTGTTACTTTTATAGTATTGTTATTAGCCCCATCGGCCGGATCATACAGATAATATTTGCCACGATATTGATAAACGGGCCTCCAGTCTGCAGGGAAGTGTCCAAGAGCAACATGAATTAGCGCGTATTTACCTTTTTTTAGTTGGGTAAGATAATTTTCAAGGTTAGATTGATCATTGTCGCTCCAATCAAAAATCCAGTCATGAGCGCGTGAATTTTTGTTAGGATCAATGTAAATAGCGTGCAAAATCCGTCCTTTAGAATCTGTGGCCCTATTAATAAAGAAAGTGTCCTTAAACATTATACTGGTATCAACACGCAAATTGACAGACTCTGGCAAAGAATCACCCGGTGAACCATTATTCTTTTTAGAATTCGATGTACACGCCGCTAGTGTCAATAAATATATGTAGGCGATATAATGAAATGCTTTCATAAGGACGGATGCTGCTTTGATATAAATATCAGCAAAAAAAAGCATTAGATTTAACGCCGCTTGCATAAAAGCAAAAAGCCCTGTTGAATAAACAACAGGGCTTTAGCATAAAATTTGGCACCGACCGGCCGCTCCCACGTTTTACCGCAGTACCATCGGCATCAATACGGTATAAAACAG